>JALEZJ010000151.1 GCA_022772985.1 Erysipelotrichaceae bacterium
TATATTGTATTTAGTTGTTTTATTAAATTCGTATAATAATTATTAATATTTACTATGATTATTGGTATATTGTGTTCTTTGGCTCTTTTACTTTCTATTGCGGTAAATAATTCATCTAGAGTTCCAACCCCACCGGGTAGGCATAATATTACATCCGCTTTTTTTATTATTGTATTTTTTCTTTCTTTAATGTTATCACATAAGTAAGCATTTTTTATATGTCTTATTTCATCATCATGGTACCCTTTTACTCCAATTATGGTAATTTCTTGCTTGTTTTCTTGGAATACTTCTTGAATTGTTTTCATCATTCCAGCAAAGCCACCACAAATTAGTTTATAGTTATTTAAGGATAGATAATTTGCTAATTGAATGGCGCTATCTATATATATTTTATCTAAGTTTTCTTTACTACTACAACCTATAAATACGTTCATACTATCCTCTTTTCTATTAATAATATTTGGATAAATAATATAGAATTAATCCGCCTAATACAATACCTATAGCTGTTTCTATGATTTTATTACTAAGAAGGCTTACGATAATGTATAAGATAAAGGAGATAATTGAAATTGGAGTTAAATATTTAAGTGAAGTATCAATGATTAGGTTTATTATTGGAATATTGATGGCAAAATAAGTTTTTACAAAATATAAAATGATGAGCATTACTTCTATGATTATAATTTTATGTAAGAGAAATTTTATTGTTTTCATTAGTATTGAATTCCCCAAATAACCATTTTTTTAGCTGGTTTTCCACAACATACACAAACATCTGAGATATGTTCTTGTTCTTCTTTGAATGGAATACATCTAGATTTGATCCCTTTTATTTCTTTTATTTTATTTTCACATTCTACACATCCACACCACATTGCTTTGATGAATCCTGGATGATTGGTAATAATTTCATCCATTTCTTTTAAAGTTGTTGCAGTATAAGTCATTTCATTTCTACGTTTTAAAGCCCGATTATATAAATTATTTTGGATATCTTCTAATAATTCTTGGATTTTTTCTACAATATTATCATTAGAAGAAATGGTAATTTTTTCTCTGGTATCCCTTCTTACTAGCGTAATTTGGTGATTCTCTAAGTCTCTTTTTCCAAGTTCTATTCTAATAGGAATTCCATTTACTTCTGCTTCTGCAAATTTAAAGCCTGGCGATTTTTCTGAACTATCTATCTTATTAGAGATTTCATTTTTATCTAATGTATTTTGAATTTCTTTGGCATAGTTTATGATTTCTTCGTCTTTTCCGATTGGAATGATACTAACTTGACAAGGAGCAATTTTAGGCGGTAAAACTAATCCGTTATCATCTGAATGCACCATAATTAGTGCACCAATCATTCTAGTAGTAACTCCCCATGAAGTTTGATACGCATATTGTTGCTTATTTTCACGATCTACAAATTTAATGTCGTAGGCTTTGGAGAATTTTTGCCCAAAATAGTGACTTGTTCCAGATTGTAGTGCTACTCCATTATACATTAAAGCTTCTATGGTTAAAGTGTATTCTGCTCCGGCAAATTTTTCTTTTTCTGTTTTTCTTCCAACAATGGCAGGGATTGCTAAATAATTTTTAAAGAAATCTAGGTAAATATCTAACATTTGTTTGGTTTCTTGTTCTGCTTCTTCTTTGGTTTCGTGAACTGTATGTCCTTCTTGCCATAAAAATTCTCTACTTCTTAAAAAGGGACGTGTTTCTTTTTCCCATCTTAATACATTACACCATTGATTATATTTTTTAGGTAAGTCGCGATATGATTTTACTACATTAGAGTAATAATCGCTGAATAAAGTTTCGGAGGTTGGTCTAATACACATTCTTTCTTCTAATTCTTTTTCTCCACCTTTTGTTACCCAAGCTACTTCGGGAGCAAATCCATTTACTAATTCGCCTTCTTTATTTAGTAAATTTTCAGGAATTAATACTGGCATATAAACATTAGAATGTCCAGTATTTTTAAATTTTTTATCTAAGATACTTTGCATTTTTTCCCAAATGGCGTAACCGTTTGGTTCTATTGCGATACATCCTTTTACGTTTGAGTAACTAGCTAGGTGAGATGCCATTACCACATCTGTGTACCATTTAGCAAAATCTACATTCTTACTTGTGATTGCTTTATTTTTCATGAATATCTCCTCTTTTCTTCTTAAGTTATTTTAAATTATACTACATTTTTAGTGAAATTACTATACTACTTTCTAATTATTTGTTTGTTCTAGTTAAAATACTTACTTTTCTTGATTCCATTTTAGTTCTACTTATGCTAATAGATGCTAGGGCTATTTTTTTTGTTAGAAGGTAAGAAAAAAAGAACTTCACATCAGTTCTTAGTTTCTATTTATGATAAATAATTATCTTTTATAATTCTAACAAATCTTGGGCCTGTTTTTAATGTGAAAATAGCTCCTATAATGACAGCTAAATATCCAATATAGCCACTTCTTTTGTTTCCTACACTAGATGGAGATAAGAAATCATAATATAAAGTCATTTTATCTCCAATTACAATATCATTTGGATAATTATTAATTGTTGCATTATAATTACCATTATTAGCAATATAAGATAAGTTTACTGTACGACTTTCAATCACTCCATCTGCTGTCTTTTTTATTTGTACTCCAGTAACCGTTCCTTCTGTACTAATTATATTTAATTTAAAATTTTCAGTTTTTAATAATAAAAATCCAAAAACTACTAGTACCACTCCAACGATACAAAGAATCATTACAGGAATATTTAATTCCTCTTTTTTATTTGTTTTTCCCATGTTATTCTCCTCCTATTTTAAGTATAGCATTATTAAGAATAAATTACAAGAGGCGGATTTTGATTTTAGAAGAGAAAAAAACAGAAAAAAGTATTTTTTGTGATAATGGTTTGTTTTAGATTAATGTTTTGGTTTAAAAAGTAAACAAAGTAAAAAGGCTGCAACAATAGCGACACTAATTCCGGCAGATGTTAAATCAAAAATTCCAAAGGCAAGCCCTAGAATTCCTTTTTCTCCAGCAATATCCATAGCTCCATGAATTAATAAATGTCCAAATGAAGTAATTGGAATAATAGCTCCAGCACCGCAATAAAGAACAAATTTGTCATAAATTCCAAAAATATCTAAGAACGCACCCATTACTACAAACAAAGAGGTAACGTGTCCAGGAGTTAATTTGGTATTATCTAAAATTAGTTGTGATATCATACAAGTAATGCCACAGAATAAAAAAGCATAAACATAAATCATTTTTCTACGACCTCCAAACTTACTGCATGTGCTATTGCGGGTAATGACTCTTTTTGAAAAAACATAGTGGGTGAAAATAAGGCTCCGGTGGGAACGATTAAAACTCGTTTTAGTTTCTTTTCTTTCATTAGTCTATAAACATAACTATAATTTACTAAAGCACTACAAGCAGGACCAGATCCACCTGCTAAAACTGGTTGTTTATCTGTGTCATAAATTATCGTTCCACAATCATCATAATTACTAGATATATCTAATTGATAAACTTTTTTTAGATAATTTATTAAAATTTCTTTCCCGTATTTTCCTAAGTCGCCAGTTAAAATTAAATCATAATAATCTGGAGAACGATTTAAATCTTGTAAATGTCTATAAATAGTATCTGCTGCCGCAGGAGCCATTACAGCTCCCATATGATTTACATCTTTTGTTCCTTTATCGATTGTTTTTCCAATTGTAGCAGATTCGATTCTAATGTCTGTTTTTTCACTAGTTAGTAAAATAGAAGCACTACCAGTGACTGTGAAAGTGGCTGTTTCTGGTTTAGGGGTACCGTATTCTGTTGGATTTCGATATTGTTTTTCCGCAGCAGTATTATGACTTACTGTTGACACAATGCAATTTTTAGCTTGTTTGCTATCTATAAAAGTGGATGCAATAATTATTCCTTCACTACTAGTAGCACATGCATTGTAGATTCCTAAAAATGGAATGTTAAATTCTCTTGAGGCGTAATCACTTGAAGCAATTTGATTTTGTAAATCTCCTGAAATTAATAAATCTACATCATTTTCTTTTAATTTGCTTTTTTTTAATAATAAAGAAATGGAATCTTTTAGTAGTTTAATTTCAGCATGTTCCCAACTTGTTTCTCCAAAATACAAATCTTTCGTGTAGGTTTTATCATAGTAACTTTTTAATGGTCCATTTGCTTCGTAATTACCGGCAATGGTACTGGTTTCTTTAAGATATACATTTTTATAAGTAGTAGTCATATTATCCTCCCATTATTAATAGTCTTAATAAGCCAAATAAATAAACAGATACTACACCATATAAGATTACAGTTCCTGCTAATTTAAAAATATTAGCACCGATTCCTAAGACTAATCCTTCAGTTCGATATTCTAAAGCTGCCGAAGTCATTGAGTGAGCAAATCCTGTAATTGGTATAATAAGTGCACTTTTTACTTTAGTTACCCATACATCAAAAATTCCTAGTGCTGTTAAAATAGAAGCTATTATGATTAAGGTTAGTATTACAACGACACCAGATTCTTTTCTAGGTAAATGAAACCAAAATTGATATAACTCTAAAAGTAATTCGCTAAAGGTTCCTAATGCACCACCTACTAAAAAGGCGACAATAGCATTCGTCCATACTTTTGGTTTTGGAGTATATTTTTTAATAAATTTCTGATATTCTTGTGTATTCATATAATCACCATTTATATTATTGTTAATTTTTAGAAAAAATATACAAAAAAACAATGAAGTTTTATTCGTCTTCACTGTTTATTCCTTTTAATAATTCTTCTACTCGAATGTCTAATGCTTTTGCAATTTGTACTAAAGTATCTAAAGAAAAATATTTTTTTGCATTAGGAGCTTCTATTCTTCTAATGAACTCATGTGAATAATGTGTTCTATCTGCTAACTCCGCTTGTGTAATTTTTGCTTTCTTTCGATATTCTTTAATATTTGCTGCTATTATTTCATAAGTATCTTCATTTCTCCTATGGAGGTTCTTCATTTCCCATCACCTATATTTTATTTTCTCATAAATTCAAGATTTTTTATGTAACCAATTCGGTTACATTTTTACCAAATCCTTTATTTAAAGGGTTCCACAGAGATTATTTTTTAATTTTTTTAGTACTTTTTGTTCGTTTCTAGAAATTTGAACTTGATTTGTACCAAAAAAGTTTGCTATTTCACTCTGTGTTCTATCTTCAAAATATCTTAAATTGATAAGTTCTTGTTCTTCTTTTGTAAGGGTTGCTAAGCCTTCTTTTAGAGAAATAGTATCTATATCAATATTATAACTTTCTGATGATATTTGATCTAAGAGTGTTAATTTTTTTCCATCTTCAACAATTACTTCGTCTAAACTCTTTACACTTTCTTGGTATCTTATTACATCCTCAATCATAGCTTCATCTATTTCTAAGAATAAAGCAAGTTCATGAATACTTGGGTTTTTCATAATTTTTTGAGTTAATATTGTTCTTGCTTCTAGTATTTTTTTATATAACCTATTATATTCTCTAGAAGTTTTTATCATTTTAGAACTATTTACATAAGCAATTACTTCGCTTAAAATATATTTATATGCGTAAGTAGTAAATTTTACTTGTCTTTCTTCTTGATAATTTTGATAAGCTTTTATTATACCAATTATACTTACTTGATACAAATCATCAAATTCATAATATCTTATATACTTATTAATAATAGAATAAATTAAATTTTTGTTTTCTTTAATTAGATTAACTAGTATTTTTTCATTCATATAATCCTTTCTTAAATTAAAGAAAAAGCTTCTATTTCGCTTATAATGTTAGGAATAATTTTTTTAAATAATCGATTCCTAATATTATTAGCATCACATATTAATAATTGTTTGTTTTTCTTTAATATTTCGTTATTGTATTTTATAATATGATCTATACTATCTAAGGAAACGTCATTTAAATTATTCAAATTCAGTACAATGCATTGAATTCCCATTTGGTCAATAATATTATTGATCTTTTCTAGATAACCCTCATTATCGATCCTCCCTACTAGTCTTACAAATAAGACTCCTTTTCTAAATTCGGTACTAATTTTCAACATTTTATCACCCTTTGCTATTTTAATGTATCATAAAATTATTCTATTTGTCAGAGATTCGACAAAACTAGTTTAATTTCTTGCTCGATATATTGCGACATTTTTTTTTGATAAATAATTCCCTTCTACTTTTATTATTCTCTATTTTTTTGAAAACTCCTTCTTATTTTTAGTTTTTTTTGAGATTATCTTTTTTTTAAGTTAGAAAAAAAGATAATACTTATTCTTTTTTTGAAGTTGTAAAATAAAAGTAGACACAAAAAAGATGTGTTTACTTTTATTTTGTTATAATCTTAATATTAGACGTAATTTGGTGTTTTTTTCTCTTGTTTTTAAATGGAGAAAAAATTGATCCTATAATATTTTTTGCAAGCGCTGTTTTTCATCTCAATATAAGAAAACAAATTTTTCCCAATAAAATTTTTCTTTACAATAAAAAGCCATAAACATTATTTTGTTTATGACTCTTTTACTACATCATATCTTCTAAATCATCATAAGTTTTCTTTGTAAATCTTTTTATATCTCTTAAATATTTTTTTGCATTTCCATTTTTTACTTGTTGGTATAATAACGTACTACCAACACCCATAGCTACTAACGCTACACTTTTTTTCATATCCATAACACTCAACTCCTTTAGAATCTATGATAGATACAATTTATGTATCCATTTATAATATGGTATCATTTTTCTTTTTTATACTCTATTATTTATAGATTTTATTATAATTATATTTTTCTAAAATAAATTCTTTTAGAGTCGTTTTGCGATAATCTACAAAATCATTTTTGATTCCGTTTATAAAGCAGGTTGGATCTCCTACTAGTATTAAAGAATTTTTTGCTCTAGTTACACCAGTATATATTAATTTGTTATAAAGCATTCGATTGAAATTATTTACTATTGGCATAATTACCATAGGAAATTCGCTACCTTGTGCTTTATGAATACTAATGGCGTAACCATGCCGAATATTCATATATTTATCTGGTGGATAAGTAACTTTATTCCCATCATAATCCACTATAATTTCTGTTTTTTTGCTAATACTTTTCTTTCCATCTATGATATCTGTAATATATCCTAAATCTCCATTATAAACGTTTGATTCTGTATCATTTACAAGTTGTAGAACTTTGTCCCCTACTCTGTAAATGACATCAGTTAATATTAATTCGTTTTTATTTTTCGAAGGTGGGTTGAATAATTTTTGCAAGTATTTATTTAACATATCAATTCCGTTAATACTTTTATACATAGGAGCTAATATTTGGATTTCTTTATCTGTATAACCTTTTTTTATAGCACTTTCTACAATATAAAGAATGGTAGGTATTACTTTAGTATTTTCGCTTATAATAAAATTATAATCATCTTTTTTATTCATAAAACTTTCACTTAAATCTTTATCTTTAATTTCACTAGCTAAAATTGGAATATAAGAATCTTCATTTTGACGATAAAGGCAATTTAATTTTACAATATCAATCATATCACTATCAATTAAGTCTTTTAATACTTGTCCTTGACCAACACTTGGTAATTGGTAATAATCTCCTACTAATACTAGTCTAACATCTCTTCGAATTCCTTTTAATAAGGCAGACATTAGAATTGTGTCTAACATACTTACTTCATCGACAATAATATATTTTTCCTTGTTAGGATTATATTCATTTACAGAAAATTTATTTCCTTCTTTATCCCAACCTAAATAACGATGAATGGTGTAAGACTTTAAATTGGTCGTTTCCATCATTTTTTTTGCAGCTCTTCCAGTTGGGGCTAATAAAGCAATTTCTTCCTCTTTTGCTTTGTATAATTCTTTAAAAAGATAAACGATCGCTTTAATAATGGTAGTTTTTCCAGTTCCAGGGCCACCGGTAATGATAGTTACGTTGTTTGTAATTGCTTTTTTTATGGCTTTTTTTTGAATTTTATCATAAAAAATTCCATTTTTTTCTTCTAGTTCTTTGATTTTCTCTGTTAATTTGGGTGGCTTAGTTTTGGTAATGTCATTTAAAAAACATAATTTATCTGCAATATATCGTTCTGCTTCATATAATGCTTTTAAATAATATTTGTCCTCTATTATTTTTATTTTTTGTTGTTCATTTAATTTAAAAATATTATACTCTAAGATTTCATCATTTATATTATGGTTATATTTTAAAATAGTATGTAAAATTTCCTCATAGCTCATATAGGTATTTCCTGATTCAAAAGTTGATTCATTCATAACATAGATAATTAGAGCTTGAACTCTTCTATCATCATTTTCTTCTAATCCAGAATTTAATGCAATGGAGTCAATGTCCATAAAATTAAAATCCATTTCCTCAATTAAAGAGTAAATATTTTCATTAATTTTATCCATTGCTTTCATTTTATATTTGTTAACAATAGCCAAAGCGTTTTTGTTACTAAATCCTAAAGTTGTTAATTCTATTACAATTTTACTAGAATATTGATAATCTGTTAAAACTTTGTAAATTTTTTCAATTCTAGCTTTTGGTAAATGAGGAATGCACGTTAATCGATTAGGTTCATTTAAAATGATATCTAATGTGTTTTCTTTAAAAACTTCAACGATCTTGGTTGCAGTTTTTTCTCCAATTGGAAATAAGTCACTAGATAAAAATTCGATTAATTCTTCTTCTTTTGTTGGTAATAATAGTTCATAACTAGTAACGTGAAATTGAGTTCCATACTTGGGATGATTGGTATACTCACCATACATTGTATAATTACTTTTATATCGTAAATTATAAAAAGTTCCTGTAAAATAAATAGTGGTATTTGTAATTTCTAAATCAGTATCTTTTAATTTCATGACACCTACAACATAACCATTTTCTTGATTGGCGTAAATTTCTTTTGTATAAGTTCCTTTAATATAGTTCATAGGCCATCTCCTTATAAGTATTAAAATTATATCACGTATCTGATTAAGAGTAAATTAGATAGAAAAAAGTTTATTAGAATTTAGTTTTTTTCTTAAAATACTTACCTATTTTTTCTAATTGATTAGATAAAATTTGAAAAGATAAGTCTTCTAAAAAACTACTTAATTGTAATAAGGAGAAAATATCTCAATTAAAACTTGTTTTTTCAATAGTCTATTCTGAAAAAAACTTTAATTTTTTTTAATTTATGACTTGACAAATATAGTGTTATCGATTAATATATTAATCACCAATTCAAATTTTGTATGAATTGGTGCTAGTATCACACTAGCCAACCCTTTTTATTCTTTTTGGGAGACTGTCCTCAGGGGAGCAGTCTCTTGTTTTTTTATTTGGAAATATCACAAATAAAATTATCTGCATCATTTAAATATTTTTTTAGTTGTTCTTCAGTTTGAATGGTATAGCCAATTAGAATATATTTTTTTCGTAACTTTTGAATTTTTTGATCTTTTAATCCTAATAAATTTACTCCAATAAAGTCTGGTTTTATGATATATTTTAATAATTTATGATTTAGAAGACAATGAAGTAAAAAATTTTCAGGTAACACGCTATGAACTAGATATCCTCTAATGTAATGGGGTCGATTTAAACGGAACCAAAATATGGATAAGGGATTAAAACTTTGGATCGCGAAATCTCCTGGGTATTGATCCAATAATTCACTAGTTTGTTTTTCTAATTTTCCTACTCTACTATCATATTTAATTTCTAGTAGAATTGGAACTTTGCCTTTGACAAATTCTAATACTTCTTTTAAAGTTGCAATGTATTTATACTTTTTTAATTCTTTTAGAGTCATATCGTGAATATTTCTATTGATGTCAAAAATTCTTTTTAGATTGCTATCGTGAAATACTATTACAAAATTGTCTTTTGATAATCTAACATCTAGTTCAATAATATAATTTTGTTTGATTGCTTCTTCAAATGCTAATAAAGTATTTTCTAAAAAGTTATGATGGATTCCACGATGAGCAATTTTTGTTGATACCAAAAAATCTTTTTTTTTCATACAAATCACCAATATAACATATACTTTTTTATATTTTTTAGTACAAAATAGAATATTTTTATTGATTTTAGTATGAACTTATGATAAAATTATAACTGTCATGAGTAATTGACATGACATTATGGCGGATGTGGTGAAGTGGTTAACACATTGGATTGTGGTTCCAACATGCGTGGGTTCGATTCCCACCATCCGTCCCAGATGAAATTATCTTACAGTCTTTTTTAGATTGTAAGTTTTTTGTTAATATGAATTTTTTATTTCCTAAAATTTAAAAAGTTTATGTTGCACTTTGATATTAAAATTATAAATGAAACATTATCAAAAAATAAAGCAAGGAATTAGACTATAAAATGTAACAATAATGATCAACAAAAATGTTGTTAAGAAATAATTCTAAAGAAGTATTAATAGTTACGTTAGTTATTTTTAAATTAGTGATTGACTATTACTATTTATATTATGGTTGTTTTGTTCAATATAGGAATGCCTTAGATATTTTTTAATCTCTAATCATTCTGCTGTTTCTTTTTTTAATATATTTAATAAGGTATCAATATCTTCTTTTCCGTAATTTATAGGTTCTATGACATTTCCTGTTTTAAAAGAAATAATACCGTATTTATTTTCTTTTTTCGCTATGATAGAATTTAAATTATATCCTGATAAATAATCATTGTCTCTAAGTCCTAATTGATCATAAGATGGAGATACTATAATATGATTTTGATTATCAATAATACCTTGAGTGTTATTTTTTGTAATAATAAAATAATTGTTATTGATTAATTGGTAATCTTCATAATCACGACTAATTGTAGCCCCTGTACGATAATTATATAAAATAGTTGCTTTTTTTTCTGTCAATATAACATATGTATCGTTTAATTCTTTTCGATAGGTAGGGCATTCTCCATATCCACAATTATATGAAGAATATAATAAGTGATCATTATCCTTTACTTCTGTTACACATAGGGTACCCATGCATTCATAAAAATATAATTTATTAATTTTTAAGTATTGATAATGTATTTTATAATCCATAACCATAATTAAAATAACAATCAGTTCTAAGAATATAGATGAGATCCAAATTATCTTGGCTATATTTCTTTTTTTCATTTTATCACTCTTTCTCAAAATTGTAGATTTCTATTAACTCCATTTCTACGTCATAATCATTGCAATCTTTGGGAATGTATGTAATATTTTGCTCTTTCCAGTTTGTTCCTTTTACTAAATAAGTTACACACTGAATGGTTGTATCTTTTATATTGAATATATATTTTCCTGTTACAGGTGCAATACTTGCGG
>JALEZJ010000168.1 GCA_022772985.1 Erysipelotrichaceae bacterium
TCAGCCTGATGTAAATCTGCATTTGGGAAGTGGAACTCATGGAAAAATGACTGGAGCAATGCTTGCCGGTATTGAAGAAAAAGACGAAGTTGACTTAGTAGATTCTATTGCAATTTTACTTAAAGATGATGATTTTTCAACATTAAAAGATACTGAAAATTTTGATTTATCTTGGGAAAATAGAATAAAAAAAGAAATTTCATTTTTGATGAGGAATGAAGAAATTGAAACAAGCAAGACAATTGATAATAGCGACGTATTCCACTCTGCAAATGTCTGGGGGGGGCATAGAAAGCTGGTTACAAAAAATACTTATATACAGAGAAAAATTGCTTAAAACATACTCTGATATAAGTATTATTGGACAGATTTCTAATTCAGAAACAATTGCAGATGTTTTTCATGTCAATCATGTAAGATTTATTTTTTATAATAAAAATTCCTTGATATCTGGAATTTTTAATTACATAAAATGCGTTAGGTCTATTGCAAAAAATTATAAACAGATAAATATGGATATTATATTTGTCGGAGCCTTGTATCCTTCGTTGCCAATTTTATTTATCTCAAAGAAAATTCGAACTTTTATTTGGCTTCGTTCTTTTTTTGAATATGAAATAAATGAACTTAGTATAAAGAAAATACGACCATTAGCGATGTTACTTGAAAAGAATTGTTTGTATCGTGCTTATAAAATTATTGCTAATGGCGAGGATACAAAGATTTTATATGAACAAAAATATAAAAAATTAAAAGATATTGTTGTCATTCCAAATGCAATAGACACAAAAGTTGTAAAGAGTAATCAACTTACACTACGGAACGATGTTGTAAAAATTGCATATATTGGGCGATTTTATAAAAACAAGGGAATTGAAGAATTTCTTGATAGTATAAAAATCATAAATAAAGAAAAAACTGATAAGAGATTTGTCTTTTTGTTTGTAGGTTTTGGAGAATACGAAGATAAAGTTAAGTCATTGGAAAAAACATATTCTAATGTAAAATTAATTGGAAGAGTAAACAATACCCAAATATTTGATTTTCTTTCTACCATAGATTGTACTGTGAATTTAACTTTTAGCAGAAAAGATACAGGTGGATCTGGCGTATCTAATTCTTTATTAGAATCTATTTTTGCAAATAATCTACCTATTGCTTGGAAAAATTTCTGTTATGAGCAAATACTAAATGATAATAATGCAGTATTGATTACGGAAGGTAATTCATCAGAATTATCACAAGCATACGATGCTATCTATGAAAATAGAAATATATATTTAAATAAAATCAACAAATTGATTGCATTGAAAGATAATTATTGTTTTTCAAAACATATTGAAAAATTATTGGAAGTATTATGATGAATGAAGTTATTGATGTAAAATCATTAAAACTTCGCAAGCTGCTTTTTGGGATTAATTTAGATGAATTAATTATTTTGCTCATTTTTACACTAAGTCCTGTATTTGATGCCATGACAGGTTTCTTAGTTTTGCATGGAATAATGAGCGAAGGCGCTTTAGCAACACCTTCACAGGTAGGAAAATTTCTTAGTGTTTTTTTAATGCTTATTAAAATTTTAAAAAACGGAAATAAAGATACGATTTATACTATTTTTTTATTTTCTAGTTATATCATTATTATTGAATTTATTGCTACCTTATACTATGAAACACCTCTTTATGGATTGCTTTATGGATTTGTACAACTATATAAAGTAATATATTTAATGCTATGTTTTTTCTTTTTGAAAGAATTATTTATCAGAAGAAAGATATCCTCGGAAGAGTTAATTTACTTAATTATAAAATCCGCAATTATTTATTCAATGATTTTAATTGGTAGTACTCTATTAGGATTTAATTCTTCCACCTATGCTACCGGAACATTTGGAACTAAAGGAGTGTTTGCTTCTGGAAATGGCTTATCAATATATTTAAGTTTTTCTTCATTTATAGCAGCTTTTAATTATTTTAAGCGTGGACGTACAATAAAGCAATTATTAGCGTTTATGCTAATTTGGATTTCAGCTACTATTGTAGGTACTAAAGCTTCAA
>JALEZJ010000169.1 GCA_022772985.1 Erysipelotrichaceae bacterium
AATTCTCTTAACCTATATGCTATTTTACCATGTAATATTTTATATCTGTATTTTGTAATCCAAACTACATGATATTGAATATCATATTGCGTATGTGAACCTCTTCTCATGACATCACTCCTCATCACGAAACTATTATACTAAAAGATAGTTTAGATGTCACGAGTCCTCAAAGGATTTATGGACTAGAAGTCCATGGGTTTATACCAGTGCCTAACATATTAAATCATTCTAACCTTTGCAGTCATTATTCTAATTCCTTTAATTCTTTAACTCACTAATGATTATTTATTGAATTGGTCCATTCCAATTTTCAAATTTTTCTCTATAACTATCAGCATACTTTTGACTTATAATAATCTGATTATCTGTTTCTTCTTTTTCTTCAACTGGTGCTGGATTACAGCCACCCTGTTCTTCTCCAATTTTATCTATATGAAATTTATTTTTACAATTTTGACATTCCAAATATTCTCCTTTTTGGATAAAATAAGCATTTGAAGATGGATTACAAGCCTGACAGATATTAAATGCAATTCTTACCTTTCCATCTGTTCCTCTTACCACAATAAATTGAATAATAACACCATCTACTTCATAATTTACAAACGTAGCAACAGAATTTATCGCTTCTGTATTGATCACGATTTTTCCCCCATCATCAGCTTCTACCGTAATAAATTGATTGGTTAATTCTTCTTCTAAATTTTCACAACCAGTTAAATGAAATCTAATAACAAACAAGACAAAAATAATAAATACCTTTTTCATATCTCTCCTCACAATCTTAATTACTTGATAAACTAAATGTTCCATTTTTCAAGAATTACTTTTCTTTTTTACTAACCATAATCTAACTTCTCTCTAATTTAATCTTTTTCAATCTAAGTGCATTAAATATAACCGTTAAACTACTAACTGTCATAGCAAATCCAGCAATCATTGGATTCATAAAGATATTCCATCTAGATAATAATCCTATAGCAATGGGAATCATACAAATATTATAGAAAAATGCCCAAAACAAATTCTGCTTAATATTTCTAACCGTAACTTTACTAATCTTTATCAAATGCACTAAACTCATTAAATTATTACTCATTAAAATCACATCAGCAGAATCATTGGCAATATCAGTCCCACTAGATAAAGACACACCAATAGTAGCAGTCGCCAAAGATGGAGCATCATTAATTCCATCCCCTATCATCATAACTCTCTTTCCAGTTTGCATCAATTCTTTAATTTTATTTGTCTTATTTTTAGGAAGAACATTCGCAATTACTTGATTTATTCCTAATTCTTTCGCAATAATATTTGCAGTTAATACATTATCCCCTGTGAGCATAATTACTTCTTTATTGAATCTTTTTAATTCTCTAATAACACTTTTAGCATTCTCACGAACGATATCTTTAACCCCTATTATGGCAATAATCTTCTTATTTTCTACAACATAAACAATACTATTACCACCCTGTTGTAAAAATTGTTCCTCTTCCTCATATTTATTTTTAATACCTAAACTGACCAATATTTTGCTACTACCAATAAAATATTTTTTATCACCAATACTAGCAGATAGTCCGATACCTTGTATATTTTTAAAATCTTTCACTTCGAATAATTTATCACAACGCTCGCTTTGAAAAGCACTAGCGATTGGATGCATAGATTTTTTTTCTATACTAGCAACTATCTTTATTAAATCTTTCTCTTGATAAGTACTATAATTATAAACTTTGCTTACTAACAAACTCCCATAAGTTAAAGTACCTGTTTTATCAAAAACAATTGTATCAACTTTATGAGCATTTTCTAAAATTTCACTTTTTTTCACTAGAATTCCATTTTGCGCACATAACCCAACGCTTACAACAATTGCAAGTGGTGTCGCCAGTCCCAAAGCACAAGGACAAGCCACGACTAAAACTGTCACAAAATGAGTGAAAGCTACATCAAGACCATACCCTAATAACAAATAAACAAGGAAAGTGAAACCCGCAATTATCATAATACTAGGAACAAAAATACCACTTACTATATCAGCAACTTTTGAAATTGGAGCCTTCGTACTAGTTGCTTCTACTACTAATCTAACAATTTCTGAAATAGTTGAATCCCGACCAATTTTTAATGCCTTATATTCAATATAACCATCTATATTAAAACTCCCAGCAACCACTTTAGAATTTTTTTCTTTCATAACAGGAAGAGATTCTCCCGTAATAAAAGATTCATCGCAATAAGTCCTTCCCTCCATAATGGTTCCATCTACTGCTACTTTCATACCAGGTTTGCAAATTAAAATATCTCCGACCTTTACTTCATCAATAGTAACTTCTAATTCTCCATCTTTTGTCTTTAAAAGAGCTTTCGTAGGAGTTATTTGAACCAATCCTTTAATAGCATCTCGTGTTTTTTCTTTACTTCTTAAATCAATAAATCTCCCCAACTTTATAAAAAATAAAACTATACAAGCAGATTCAAAATATAAATTTTCTACGTATCCATACTCCCCTTTTAATATCATAATCATTCCAAAGACACTATATAAAAAACTAGATAATACTCCAATAGATACTAATGTATCCATATTAGGAGTTTTATGTATAAAATTTAGATAACCATTTTTAAAAATATCAAACCCATAAAATAAATAAGGAATAGATAAAATAAATAAACAAACGGAATAATTGATCGGATAATTTATCATATGTAAAAAAGGAATAACTGGCAAATGTATCATATGAGACATCGAAATATATAAAACCAAAATAGATAAAATACCAAAAATCACCAACAAAACCTTTTCACTTATCTTTTGTTCTTCCTCTCTTTCACGATAAATACCTAAACTAGTAAATCCAGCTTCTTTAATCAAATTACTCAAATCATCTATAGTTAAATTATCTTGATATTCTATAGAAACATTTCCTAAAACTAAATTAACAGAAGCACTTACAATCCCATCTTGTTTATTTAAATATTTTTCCAGTCCTGTTGAGCATGCACTGCAACTCATACCACCAATACTTAAATTTATTTTTTGCATCTTTCTCATTCTCCTTTAAAATATTTTTCATCATCAATTACCTTAATAGTATTTTTAATCATATTCATCCAACAAGTGTAAGGAATTTCTCCTACTTTTGTCGGAATAAACTCTATAGTATTATCCCCTACTTTTAATTCTTGCTTAATTCCAAATTCACCAATAATTAACTCATTATTACACCCTGTTAAATATTTTTTATCCACATGAACAATCATTTTAACTGGAATATTCTTTAAAACAATAATATCTTGAAACGAATCATAACTCAAATCAAACTCAATAACCTGATAATCATCTTTTATAGTAGCTAAGGAAAAATTATCATAATGATTAAAATTCTTAAAAACATCAATATGAAAAGCAATCAATCCCCTATTTAGCATCACAATAGAAAGCAGCAATATCATAACCGAAGCAATTTTATTGACAAGAATTTTTCCTTTCCCTTTAACAAAATTTAAAGCAAAACCCGCTAATAACATCAAAGGTACAGTACCCAATCCAAATAAAAGCATAGCCAAAGCCCCTTTGATAAAACTACCCGTAGATAAAGCATACACTTGCATTGCTTGTAGTGGTCCACATGGCATAAATCCGTTAAAAAGCCCTATCACAAAAGGATTTCTTGAAAGAATTTTTCCCTGAAATACTTTAAAATTTTTAAAATTCAATATTCCAAGCATATTTAGGACCATCAAAAACATGATAATAGCAGTGCTTATAATAATAATTCCGGATACTTTCTCATCGAATGACAAAATATTCCCAATAATCCCCACAATACCACCCAACAATGTATAAGAAATAACTCGTCCTAAATTATATAAAATAGGACGTTTCAAATTTCTCTTAGAAGAATGGTTTACCACAGCCACTAAATTAATCGCTCCACACATACTAACGCAATGAATGCTTGTTAAAAATCCTGTTATAAACAACATCCCATAAGTAATACTACTATCTATCGTGGAATAACATTAAAAATATTAACTCCAAATACTCTATTCATAAAAAAAACAATTAAAATAAGAAAGAATGAAATGAATAAAAACTCTTTAAAACAAATATTAGCATCCAACCCTTTTAAATCATTACTTATATATTCCTCTTTAGTGATATAATCAATTCCATTTATAGCACTTATAATCTCTTCCTTTTTCAACATTCCTTGATAGCTAATATGAGCAATATGATGAATAATTTTAACTTCTTTAACCTTTTTGTTCTTTAACAATTCCGCCCTTATTTTATCCTCACAATGACTACAATGAATTCCAAGAATTTTTACATAAACTTTATTCATTAATTAATTCTTCCAATCAAATCCATAACTTCATCAATAACATCTAAATGATTATTTTGGATATCATCCACCACACAAGTTGCTAAATGATTTTTTAAAATATCATTACTTAAACTTTTAATAGACTTATTGATAGCAAGTAATTGAGTTAAAATATCATTACAATATCTATCTTCTTCAATCATATTAGATATCCCTCTTACTTGACCTTCAATAGTTTTAAGCCTCGTTTTTAAATACTTCTTTTCATCATCGCTTCTATGCTTATTTTTAGAACAATGTTCACATCTCTTCATAAACAAAATCATCTCCAACAAAAAAATTATAACACCAGAGGGGGGTCTAGTCACTATGCTTTAATGAATCTACAATAAAAAAAATACTTAATAACATGACTTGTTGAATAAGCATTTTTTATTTAGTCCTCTTAATTTTTAAAACATTATAAAAAAAGTAAGGTTAGTAAGCTCTAAATTTGGATATTATAAAGCAACCTTACAAATTAATTATAATACATTTTTTAGAAAAATAAAAGACTATTAACAAAATACTTTGTCAACAGTCTGAATCAAACATTTCTGATTGATTATATATATCAAAGTTCGAATAGTTCGAACAGATTCGCCAATGGTGCCCTACAGAAGAAGTAGAACAACTCTTAGGTCAAAAGAAATAGTTAGTAATAATTATTAACTGATATAAGTATAACATAAATTGAGTAAAACTTAAAAATTTTCTAAATTTTTATGATATAATTTTATTAGGAGGTTTAACTATGGAAATTAAAAACTTAAAGAAAATTAGTATATCAAATTTAATTTTAATTATCTTAAATGATAAAAATAATGATATATTAAGAAAATGTGCTGAAGTTGAGTTAAGAAAAAGAATAAAAAATGTAGGTTGGGAATTTGATGATTTACTACATTTTGATGATAAAGTGATACAAAAAAGAGGTTTAGATGTTAATAATTATTTAATTTCTCCAAATATTAATATGCAACAACTTATGGAAACATATTTTATGTATGACTGGCAAACAAATTATGATTCAAACTATTTACTATTTAGTGAAAAACATTTATGCAATGATGTAGATTTTGGAGACACTTTCTTTACTAAAGTTTGTACTAGAGAAATAAGAAATTTAAATAGAAGATTAGAAAATTCAACAAGCGAATCACAAAAAAAAGTTTTATTATCAATTAAACAAATATTAGAAGAAAGAAATAAATCATTAAAAAAATCCAAACAAGAAATATTAAAAGACGACCCAATAGAATTGCTTTGTCATAATGAAGCAATGTATCAATTAGACGGAGATGTAGGAACTTGTCATGAGTTTTTACAAAATTGTAGTGATGAAGAAATATATAAACTTTTAAGTTCTAGACTAGGATTGTTAAAAACTGGAATTTTAGAGACTTTAAATGATACATTATATGATCCTGATTTAGTTCAAAATTTATGTGGTTTAAATTTTGTAAGAAAAGATAGTTCAAAGCTTTCTCCTCAAAAAAAACAATTACTTCTTCAATTGAGAAATGGTTCTGAAGTTAATTATGAGACTGAGCAAATACAAAAAGTGCTACAACGAGCAAAAAAATAATTACTAAATCAACACACACTTAATTACTATATCAATTTGCAAGTGTGTTTCTAAATTGACAAAATAAAACTACTTTCAATTAAATTTGAAAGTAATTTTTATATTTAATCTCGAAAATTCGAGTTATGCTTAAATCTGGTGCGAGTGCCGTAGATATCTACAACTATTTATATAAAATATTATCTTCTAAAAAGTTCTATAGGTTTTTTTATATATTTTAATTTTTTAGAAATTTCATATGCAACCTCTGTATTATCTTTTACCTCTAAATTAACTAATTCATTATCAATGAAAGTTATATTCTTTCCATAATTTGGTTCATTTTCTACAGAATTAATTAAAATACTTCTAAACAAATTTAACAATTTCTTTTTATTTAATGTTGATATAAACTCTTTAGAAGATTGCATAGTATAAAATAAATCTGGATCTATTATTACAATACCATCTTTGCCAATTACAGTATTATCTCTTTTAATATCATCTGTACATATCATGTTTTCAGAAAATATTCTAAATAGTACTTCTAATTCTTTAAAATTATCTAATATATAATCTTTATGTTCAAGTAATACATTTACTGAATTATCAGGATAATACTTGGCTGTATATGCATCGACAATGAATGGTAATATTCCCACTTTATTTTTTAATAATTCAATAAAATCAAAATCACTATAAATATCAAATAATTCTATAAAATGTGGATTACTTATATTTTTTAATATATCAAACATTTTCTCACTTAACCTGCAATTAAGTATTGTTTCAGAATAATACTCTTTAAATATAATTTCTTTATTATATAATATCTTTGCACATTCACCACTATTTAAATATTCCATAACACTTAGTTTTAGTTTTTTATAATTTCTATTATAATAAGACATAATATTCCACCTAAAAAAGTAAAAATATTATAACACTTAAATGTAATTATATCAATATTATGTAATGACAGAATATTTAACCCCTATGATTAATTTGTGATAATGTCTTAAGTATTAACTTGCAAAAATGTCTCACTATTAATATAATACTCCACCGAGGTGGAAAATGAGAAAGGTTGAATTAAGAATGAATGAACAAGAAAAATATGAAGTTATCAAAGAAC
>JALEZJ010000181.1 GCA_022772985.1 Erysipelotrichaceae bacterium
AAAACAGTCAAAAAAATTTAAATATTATTAGAAAGTTTTGTCTTAGCATTTTGAAAATATTCAAAAATCAAACTAAGTTAAGCATGAATTCAATTCGATTCAATATTAGTATGGATTTTGAGTATGAAATAGAAAAAATAAAATAATAAATACACTATATAAGTAATATCTATTATTTCCACGTTTATGAATTTATCCTGTTGTTTAATTGTTTCATCTTGAAAAAACAACTCTTCTATGATATAGTTATAATAAGAAGTAAAAGATAAAGTATATATAGATTTGATGTTATAATTTTTATCTTAACAATATCAATGAATAAAGGGGTGTCAAATTTATGAATAAGAAACGATTGATCATAACTAGTACTATTTCAATTATATTAGTATCAATTTTGATGATAGGTTCTACATATTCTATTTTTACTAGTAGTGATATTGATGAAAATAGCAATATCTATACTACAGGAAATTTAAATATAACTTATACTTTAAGTAGCGATAACATAAAATTTGAAGATATTACTCCAATGAGTCTAGAAGAGAGATATGCAATAACTCCTTACCGAATTACAGTAACAAATAATGGAAATGTCCCATATATGTTTGATGTAATATTAGATGATACAACTGCAGGAGATGTAATAAATTACCAATATATTATGACTGAAGTAGGGCAATTAGATCCAATCGCTTTAAATGAATGTACCAATAATGTTATTAAAGAAGATGTCATTGTTCCGGCTAACAGTAGTGTAAATGTTGATGTTAGAATTTGGATATCTGATACAATTCAAAATACTGAAATTGGAAAATCATTTTATGGAAAATTAGTAATTGATGGACTTGCTGTTTATGATAAAAACACGAATATAGACAATAGTATTTTAGAAGCTATTACCAAATTTTATGGAGAAGATTATTACTATGATGAAGCAACCCAAAAATATATTTCAGTACAAAATAGTGAAATTCAATTTACAAATACAGTATCTACTTATGATTATACAGGATCCTCTCAAACTTTTACAGCAGATCATCAAGGAGTATACAAATTAGAAGCCTGGGGAGCACAGGGGGGAACTGCTAATTCTAATCGAGGAGGTTATGGTGGTTATTCTGTTGGAAACACAAAATTAAGTCGAAATACTACATTATATATTTATGTTGGTGGGCAAGGAGCGAGTGGAACACCAGATACTGCTAGAGCAGGAGGATACAATGGTGGTGGAAGTGTACCAGTAGCTTCTTCTACTAATAGATATGTTTCTGGAGGTGGTGGAGCCACACATATAGCGACTAGTAGCGGATTATTGTCTGACTTATCTTCCAAAGTAAGTTCAATATTAATAGTTGCCGGTGGTGGTGGCGGTGGTTATGAACATACCACTTCTGGTTTTTATGGTGTTGGTGGTGACGGTGGTGGTTATACAGGAAGCAACGGAAAATATGGAAGTTCTGGAGGAGCAAACTATGGAATTGGAGGTTCCCAGACTTCAGCAGGATATGCTAATGATATGAATACAACAGGAGTAGGTGGCTTTGGTTATGGTGGTAATGTTGGTTCTGGCGCTCATGGTAGTGCTGGTGGCGGTGGTTATTATGGCGGTGGTGGTTCTGGAGGAGTATCATCACAATCTAATAGCTCTGGCGGTGGAGGTTCTGGATATATAGGGAATAATCTTTTAACTTCAAAAAAAATGTATTGCTATAGTTGTGAAACATCAACCAATGTAGATACTTATACAATTTCTACAACAAATACATCAAGTACGGCTACCAGTAATTATAGTAAACAAGGAAATGGTTATGCTAAAATTACCCCTGCTATACCAACAATCACCTCAGGCTCATTAACCGTCACTCAAGGAAATATCCTAGATGTATCTAGCATTGGTTGCGTTGATAAAGGAGCAGGATGCACAATTGCCCAAATATATCCAAGAGATACAAGAAGTTTAGAAAAAGGAACTCACGATATCTACATTTTAGTAAAAGATGATTATGATACGATTTATAAATATACAAAAAGCTTTACAGTAACATAAAAAAGAGCAATAAGTATTTTAAATTACTTACAACTATGCTCTTCTTTTTTTGTGATTTTTCCAGGTATCCCTACAACAGTTGCAAAAGATGGAACATTCTCCAAAATAACAGCATTTGCTCCAATTTTTGCATATTCCCCAATGCTAATATTTCCTAATATTTTAGCTCCAGCCCCAATAATAGCACAATTTCTGACAGTAGGATGCCTTTTTCCAACTTCTTTTCCAGTACTTCCTAACGTAACTCCATGAAATATAGTAACATCGTCTCCAATAATTGAAGTCTCACCAATAACAATACCTGTACCATGATCAATAAATAATCTTTTTCCGATGACTGCTCCTGGATGAATTTCAATTCCTGTTTTTCTTTTGGCTCTTTCACATAAGTATCTAGCGATAAAAAAATGTTTCTTTAAATAAAAATAATGTGAAATTTGATAATACAATAGAGCTCTAAAACCTGGAGTTAAGATAGCTTCGAATGTACTATGAATAGATGGATCTTTTTCTTTAATTAATTGAATCTGTTCTTTTATAACCCAAAATAAACCCTCTCCTTTTCATGATAATATATTTTATGTACCAATAAGAACACTATGTAGTGAGGAAAAACCGGAAAGTCAAAAAAATAGCTAATAGTTAAATTAAAACACCTATTTTCTTTTTTGATGTATAATAAAATCTGAAAGTAGAGGGAGAATGAAGTATGGAAAAAAATCAATTAACAATAACAACAAAAATAGAAAGAACAATATTAGAATTATTATGTGAAAATATTCCGGAGATAATAGCACATCAATATATCATTGATTCTAAAGAAATAATAGAATATTCTAATGAATTTCCAAATACAAAATTTCAAGAAATAGCTTCTTTGAATGGAGAAGTAAAGTCACTCATGGAATGTAATTATAGAAATGGAGTGAAAAGAATAGAATTTATAAAAAAAATATCAGTTCCAAATGATAATCATTACATCAAATTAATCTTGCTTGTAGACAATAAAAACGATCCACTTATAGAACTAGTTTCAAATACTAGGCAACAGAATATGGCCGAATGTTTTATAAAAGAAGATAAAAATAGGACACTATTTCCTAAAGACATTGAAATTACTACAACAGAATTATTAATAAATGGTAAAAGAAAAGTATTTTGTGAAGAATACAGAAATCTTTGGAATGGTTATCCATTCTTAGAAAAATACAGTTCCAATTACTTTTTACAAGTAGAACAATTAGCCCTAGTAACAGCCTCTAATGAAGAAAAAAAAGTTAAAGAAGAAAGCCTTTTACACTTACTTTTAGAAGAAACAAAACATGGAAACAATTTAGAAATAACTTATCATAATGGCTATCCAATTTATGTTCAATTATCTGGTAATAAAGCACTAGAATCAATAGGAATGCATGCTAATCATGGTAGAGATATTCAGAAAATATTAACATTGATACATTATCAAATGAATCAAATAAGAGAAGAAGTTCATCAAAGTTTACCAAAATCTAATAATACAATCCAAATAAGAAAAAAAGTTGTACCAAAATATCTTAATAAAGAAACTAAAAAGATTGGTTAGATATCTTTATTTTAAAAATTTGCATAAATAAGAAAACTATGGTAGAGATTAATAATGGTGATATTATGCAAGTTCGTCTAGGATATGTCGCAATTAGTAAAACATTAAATTCAGTTACCACTTCTTCAACAATTACTTATACCAATTATCTAAAATTAAAAGATAACGAAAAAATATCTAAAGTCATTATTTCTAATTTAGAAAGTTTAATTGAGATATTAAAATATAATGAAAAAAATCATATTCATTTTTATCGCATATCTTCTAATTTAATTCCTTTAGCAACAAAAAAAGAAGTTTCTTTTGATTATTTAACTCCCTATCAATCCTATTATCAAAGAATAAAGAAAATAATTAAACAATCAAATATAAGAGTAGATATGCATCCTAATCAATATTGTGTTTTAAATAGTGTAAAACAAGAAGTAGTCTCTATGAGTCAAGATATTTTAGAATACCATTATAAAATTTTAGATGCTATAGGAATAAAAGATAAATTAATTATTTTACACATAGGAAGTAATACTTTTGGAAAGAAAAATTCTCTGACTAGATTTATCCATAATTTTTCAAGGCTTCCCAAATATTTACAAGAAATCATTGCAATTGAAAATGATGATAAAATTTTTAATATAGAAGATTGTTTGTATTTATCAAATATTTTAGATATTCCTATTGTATTAGACTATCATCATTTTAAATGTAATCATTCTAATAAAAAAATAGAAGAATACATAGAACCCATCTTAAAAACATGGAAAAATAAAAGACCAAAAATGCATTTTAGTAGCCCAAAAAACCAAAAAGAATATCGAGCTCATCATGAATATATTAATGCAAATGATTTTATAGACTTCTTGCAAATTTTATCCTCTTATCAACAAGATATAGATATTATGTTAGAAGCAAAAGGAAAAGACGAAGCCCTATTTCGATTAATAAGAGAATTAAAATATAAAAAAAATTATAAATTTATAGACGAAACTAGTTTTGAAATTTAAAATAATCCATATAGTTAATTAGGTGATAATAAAATGTATAAGAGATATCCTTTACTATATGGTTTTTCAGACTTAGAACCCTATATTGATACTCATACTCTAGGGCTTCACTATAATAAACATCAATTAGGCTATTTAAACAAATTACATCAATTATTAGAAAAAAATAATTATCATGATGAATATCCGATTGAATTACTTAGTTATCATATCAGCGAATTTCCAAAAGAAGATCAAGAAGATATTTTATTTAATTTAGGAGGTGTATTAAATCATAACATCTATTTTAAAAGCATATCTAAAAATAAAATAATGCCAAGTCCTTCTTTTGAAGAACAATTAAAAAAACAATTCCAAAGCTTAGAAAATTTTAAAAAAATATGGAAAGAAAATGCTTTAAAAGTAAAAGGATCAGGTTACACTTATTTAGTAATTGACAGAGATAAAACTCTTAAAGTTATGAACTTTTTAAATCAAGATTGCCCTTATTTTTATGAATTAATTCCTCTTTTATGTATTGATGTCTGGGAACATGCTTATTACATCAATTATGAAAATAAAAGAGATTTATATATTGATAATTTTTTAGAAATAATAGATTTTTCTTTTGCTAATCAAATGTATGAAATGTTTATTTCTAAGCAAACAAATAATCTTTCTTCTAATTAAAAATAAATACTTTTATCATATTCCATCTAACTATAAAAATAAATTCCATGGAAGTATTTTAGAAATAATAAAGTAAATATTTCATAAAATTAAATAGGTGATAATATGAATGATAGAGTAACTAAAAAAGTTGTTCTTGATCCCTATCGAGGTGGGGAAGATATAGGAAGTAATACCAATGGAATTATAGAAAAAGATTATAATTTAAAAATAACGAAATATATATATGATCGCCTGCGATCTTTAGGAGTTCCAGTATCTATCACTAGAGATAGCGATGAGACATTAAATATGAATAATCGGATCAATCGAATTAAGTCTTTTTATGGTACTGGAAACGATGTAATCGTACTATCTAATGCCCTAACAACTGGAGGAGAAGGAGCCGAGATTGTTTATGCGCTGAGAAATAGTAATGCACTTTCTCAAAAAATTGCAAATGAAATTGAAAAAACAGGTGGTGAAGTAGGCAAATTTTATCAAAGAAGACTTCCTAGCGACACAGCTAAAGATTATAATCAATTAATTAGAGATACTGCCAATAATGAAAGTCTTATTATTTACTATGGCAATATAGACGATACAGAGGAAGCATCTTTTTTAAAAAATCACTTAGAAGATTTAGGAGAAGCAGTGGTAATTGCTCTTACTGATTATTTAAATGTAACCTATAAACCAGGTAGTGGTAGTAATTATTATATTGTAGAAAAAGGTGATAGTCTATATAGTATTGCAAATAAATATAATACTCCAGTAAATGAAATAAAAGAGTTAAATAATTTATCTACAAATAATCTTTCTATTGGTCAAGTATTAAAAATACCAACCAAAGAAGAAACACCAAGCGAAGAAGAAATTATTTATACAGTAAAAAGTGGCGATAGTTTATATAGTATTGCTAGCAAATATCATACTACAGTAGATGAATTAAAAAATCTAAACCATTTATCTAGTAATATTTTAAGTATTGGCCAACAATTAAAAATACCTAGTAGCAGTGAAGAAAGTAGTACGGAATATATTACCTATAAAGTAGTAAGTGGCGATAGCTTATATAGTATTGCCAAAAAATATAACACCACAGTAGATGCTATTAAAACATTAAATAATCTTAGTTCTAATTTACTAAGTATTGGCCAAACTTTAAAAATACCAACTAGTGAAACTGTTGAAACAGTACCAAATTATTTAACTTATAAAGTAGTAAGCGGCGATAGTTTATACAGTATTGCCAAAAAATATAATACCACAGTAGATTCCATTAAAAACTTTAATAACTTAACTTCCAATATTTTAAGCATTGGTCAAACTTTAAAAATACCTACAACAACATCCCCAAGTTATACTACCTATAAAGTAGTAAGTGGCGATAGCTTATATAGTATTGCAAAAAAATATAACACCACAGTAGATTCGATTAAAGTACTGAATAATCTTAGTTCTAATTTATTAAGCATTGGCCAAATATTAAAAATTCCTAATTCATAAGAAAAAGTAAGAGTTTTTGTGAAACCCATTACTCAGACTATTGACAAATAAATTTTTGTTGATAGCCTTTTCTTATGTTTAAAATCCTCCCTACTTGTAAAAAAAGTAGTAATAAGGGTAAGTAATTTTAACCAATAATTAATTGCTAATGATTTGCGTATTTTTCTGTTATAATAAAAATAAAGAAAGTAGGGATAATAATGAAAATAAATAAATATATGTTTCGTGAATATGACATTAGAGGAATTTATGGAAAAGATATTGATGAAGAAGTTTCTTATTTAATTGGTAAATCTTTTGGTACAAAACTAAAAAGATTAGGAAAAGATACTACCATTGTTGGCTATGACAATCGTTATAGTTCTCCTATTATCGAGAAAAATTTGGTAAAGGGAATTACGGAATGTGGAGTCAATGTCGTAAGATTAGGATTAGTTACTACACCAATGTATTATTATAGTTGGGATTTATTAGATATTCACTGTGGTATGATGGTTACTGCTTCTCATAATCCAAAAGATGATAATGGCTTTAAATTTTCTTATAATGGAATTCATAATGCCTATGGAGATAGTACCATAGAGCTATACAATATGATTGTAAATAAAGATTTTATAACTAGTAAAAATCTAGGAACAATAAAAAATATAGATATAAAAAATGATTATATTGAAATGATTACTTCTAATATCAATTTAGGAAAAAGAAAATTAAAAGTAATTTATGATTGTGGTAATGGGACAACCTCTATTGTAGCGGATCAAATTTTTAATACTTTTCATGATAAATTAGAATTCATTCCTTTATTTAATGAATCAGATTCTTCTTTTCCTAATCATCATCCCGATCCTGCAGTAGAAGAAAATTTAAGTATTTTAAAAGAAAAAGTAAAAGAAAATCATGCTGATGTTGGAATTGCTTTTGATGGGGATGGGGATCGAGTAGGCATAATCGATGAACAAGGAAATTTCTTGGATATGGATAAGTACATGATTTTAATTTGGCGAGATTTAAGAAATAAAAGTGTTGCGAAAAAAACTTTCTATGATGTGAAATGTTCTCTTACTTTAAAAGAAGAATTAGATAACTTAGGAATAGAAAATGAATTTTATCGAACAGGTAATTCTTATACCAAAGCAAAAAGTGTCGAAGGCAATTATCCTTTTTCAGGAGAATTATCAGGCCATGTCTTCTTTCGAGATAAATTTAATGGTTATGATGACGGAATTTATGCTGGCCTTCGTTTAATCGAAATCTTATCAAATACCAACAAATCAATTACAGAACTATTAAAAGGAATCAGTCACTACGAAAGTACTCCAGAAATTAAAATTGCTACTCCAGATGAAATAAAATTTCAAATAATTGATAAAGTAAAGAAATATTGTCTAGAAAAACACTATCAAATCTTACTAGTAGATGGAGTAAAAGTATTTTTTGAAGATGGTTCTGCTTTAGTACGAGCTTCCAATACAGGACCTAATATTACCACTAGATTTGAAGCCAAAACCAAAGAAAGATTAGAAGAGATTCAAACAGAATTTACAAATTTAATTGAAACCTTAAAAGAAGTTAGTGAGGGAAAATAAAGGTGAGAGAAACAATTGATATTTTTGGTAAGAAAATTACTTATAATTGCATGGGATGTGAAACAGCCAATCATCAATTAATTCCACCTGGTGGCTATGTGTATGAAGATGATTTTATTAATGTTTCAGCCGATTTTGAAATTCCAATTCCAGGATTTATGATTTTAGGAATTAATAAACATTATCAAAGTATAAATCAAATGACTTCCCAAGAAAGAAGTAAAGTAATAGAAGTATTAAACAAAACAATAGAAATAGTTAAAAAAGTATGTCAAGTAGAAAATATAACAATCATTCAAGAAGAAAAATGCACCCATTTTCATATATGGATTCTACCAAGTTATTCTTGGATGAATCAATTTGGAAAAGGAAGTTATGGAATCAAAGAAAAATTTAGTTTTGCCAAAGAAAAAAATAATGAAGAAAATATTAAAAATTGTTTAAAAAAAGTAGAAGAAATTCGTGATGAATTCCAAATAGAAGAAGATTAGTATAGATTTTTAAAGAAAGGGTTAGTATAATAAAAATGGTGATAATATGTATCAAAAAGAATGGAAAGATGTAGTAGAAGAATTAAATTCTAATATAAAAGGTTTATCAAAGGAAGAAACCCTAAAAAGACTAAAAGAAAACGGGAGAAATAATCTTCCCAAAGAAAAAAAAGACAGTATTTTAAAAATATTTTTTAGTGAACTATTAGCTCCTTTAGAAGTGATTTTATTAATTACAGTAATCATTTCTTTTCTGATAGGAGAAACCCTAGATGCTTGCGTTATTTTATTTATTATTTTAGTAGATGTGATAATGGGGACTTATCAAGAATATAAAGCTTTAAAATCAGCAGAAGCTCTATCTAATATGTTAAAGATAAAAACAAAAGTATTACGAGATGGAGAAGAGATGGAAATTGATAGTGAAGAATTAGTAGTAGGAGATATCTTAATTGTAGATAGTGGGACTAAAATTACTAGTGATGCTAGAATTATCGAAAGTTATAATTTACAAGTAGATGAATCCGTTTTAACTGGAGAAAGCACTACCGTTTTCAAAACAAATAGCGCTTTAAAAGAAGAGACAGTATTAGCAGAACGAAAAAATATGCTATATGCAGGTACTAACATCATGACAGGGCGTGCAAAAGCAATTGTGGTAGCAACCGGAATTCATACAGAAATTGGTAAAATTACTAAAACAGTATTAGAAACAGATGACGAAAAATCTCCTTTAACCATTCGAGTAGAAAAATTTTCAAAACAAATTAGTATTTTAATAGGAATTATTGCTCTAATATCCGGAATATTACTTTATATCAAAGGCTATGAAACGAAAGCTATCTTTTTATCAGTAGTAGCTCTTGCTGTATCCGCGATGCCAGAAGGATTATCTCTAGCCCTAACTATGGCTTTAACAATCGCATCCAACAGAATGAGTAAGAAAAATGTAATTGTAAAAAAATTAAACTCGGTAGAATCCCTTGGTAGCTGTACAGTAATTGCTAGTGATAAGACAGGAACCCTAACCGCCAATGAACAAACAGCTAGAAAAATCGTCTTAAAAAATGGAGCTATTTTCCATGTTAGTGGCACAGGTTATAATGTAGACGGAAGTGTTACAACCGACAATAAAGAATACCTAACAAACGCTGAACAAATCGCTAGTCTTTGTGCCTTAAATAATGAAGCCCATTTTGAAGAAAATAACGATAAATATGAATGGTATGGAGATTCTATCGATATTGCCTTTCTTGTTTTAAAAGAAAAAATGAAACTAAAAGAAAAACTAAAAGCCAAAAAAATGATTCCATACGAATCCGAAAAACAATACTCAGCTGTTTTCTATGAAAAAGAAGGAGAACTTCGTTGTACCGTAAAAGGATCTTTAGAAAAAATTATGGAGTTTAGCGAAAAAAAAGACTTATATCAAAAACAAAATGAAGAATTATCCAAAGAAGGATATCGGGTTATTGCTGTTTGTGATGGAAAAGTTTCTGGAGAAGAAGAACAAGATATAAAAAATTTAGAATTTTTAGGACTCGTTGCCTTTATTGATCCAGTACGGGAAGATGCCGTATCTTCCATAAAAGAATGTCATCAAGCAGGTATTAAAGTAATAATGATAACAGGAGACCATCCTATGACTGCTTTAGCTATTGCTCGTGAATTAAATCTTGCTAGTAAAATAGAAGAAGTTGCTACTGGAGTAGAAATTGAAAAAGCTTTTGCCAAAGGAGAAGAATATTTTCAAAACTTTATCAAAGACAAATATGTTTTTTCTAGGGTAACACCTATGGATAAATTACATATCATAGAAGCTTTAAAAAAGATGGGAGAATTTGTTGCTGTAACAGGGGATGGTGTTAATGATGCTCCCGCTATTAAAACAGCTAACATCGGTATTGCGATGGGAAGTGGTACCGATGTTGCTAAAGATACGGCCGACATGATTATTACTGATGACAATTTCAAATCCATTGTAACTGGCGTAAAAGAAGGCAGAATCGCTTATTCTAACATCAGAAAGATTACCTTATTCTTATTATCTTGTGGTATGGCCGAAGTATTATTTTATCTTCTTTCTATTGGCTTTAATTATCCATTACCATTAGTAGCGATTCAATTATTATGGCTAAATGTAGTAACAGATGGATTCCAAGATTTTGCTTTATCTTTTGAAGGTGAAACCAAAGATATCATGAAAGAAAAGCCAAGAAGTCCGAAAGAAAACTTATTCAATAAATCCTTAATGATGGAAGTATTATTATTTGGTTTAGCGATTGCACTGATGGTATTTAATACCTGGAAATATCTAATAGATCAAAATACAGAATTAGCCTTAGCTAGAAGTATGATTATGTTACTAATGGTATTTATTCAAAATATTCATGTTTTAAACTGTCGTAGCGAAAAGAATAGTGTCTTCACAACTAAAATTACTTCCAATCCACTAGTAATTAGCACAATCATTGGCACCATTCTATTACAACTAGTAGTAACAATGAGTCCTATTGGTAATCGCATCTTAGGAATCACACCTATAGCCCTAAATCATGTTATCATCTTATTATTAGTAGCTGCTATTATTATTGTAATAGCAGAAGTTTATAAGTATTTTTATCGTAAAAGGATAGGTGCTTAATATGATAAAAGAGCAAACTATCTTTCTTATAACAATGCTTTTTAACCTAATTATTGCTACCATAAAATTACTAACTGGAATTATTTTTGGATTTTCTTCTTTAATGGCAGATTCATTGCAATCATACACCGATTTTATTACAGATATTATCTCTATGATTGCCAGTAAAGTAGGAAAAAAACGGGCAAATAAAAAGTATCCTTTTGGTTATGGTATGATTGAAAATATTTCTAATTTATTCATAGGCTTATTCTTAATTATCTTAAGTATTTTCATCTTTATTCATAGCTTTTCTACATCAACTCCAATTATTAGTCCTATGATTTTTATCATCCTAGTAATCACTATCTTTCTAAAAACAATGATTATTCTAATCTTATATCACTACGGAAAGAAAAATCATAATCAATCGATGATTGTTTCTGCTAAAGAATCATCTACTGATTTAATTTCTACATCTATTGTTTTAATTGTTGGTATTTTACTTTTATTCAAAGATCAATTTCCTATTTTAAAGCATGCTGACATGATAGGTAGTATCTTGATTAGTCTTATCATTTTCTATATTGCAATCACCATTATTATAGAAAATATTACTTATCTTTTAGGAAGCAGTGAAGAAAATAAAGAGTTATTAACCAAAATAGAGGAGATCATAAAACAACATTCCTTAATTAAAGATAGCCATATCAAATTAATGAAAACAGGCACTTATTATCACTTGTATCTAACTATTGAATTAGAGGATACCATTACTTTAAAACAATTAGTCAAACTAGATAATCAGTTAAAAAAAGAAATTAAACAACTTCCTTTAAAAATCAGATTTATTGAAATAGAACCCAAACAATATCATTAAGGTTCTATTTTTCTTAGCTCCTATTTACCTTTTTAATTACATATATATTAATATGAAACAAAATATAGATGAAGAATTAATCGATAGATTAAAACTCTTAAAAGCAGAAGATATCATTTGGACCATTTTAATAGGACTTTTACTTTTATCTTTTTATGCCAACAAACTAGAAAGAGAATATTTAATTTATGATAATCACATTAGTAAAGAAAAGTATCGCCACTTACAAATATTTATCTTTGTAGTAGCAACGCTCACTTATTTATTTTATGCACTTCATGATTTTCAAGATTTATTTAAATTAAAACCAACCGATAATCCAGAAAAAATACAACATACTTATCTTTCATTTATTGCCAGTGTATTTGTTTTAACAGCTGGCTGTATCTTTATCTATATTGCAGTAACCGATACAGAATTAGAAACAGAAATTTCTCTATAATCTTGTATAATTTTTATAATATTTTATATATTTAAGTAGGTGATCAATATGTATCAAGAAATAAATTTAGATTATAAGTTAAACGAATTATCTCCTTATCTAATGGAAGATTCCCTAAAAGAGCATTATCAAATTTATCAAGAAAATGTAAAGAAGTTAAATGAATTATTAAAAAGTATCAACTATGATTATTCTTATTCATTAAGAGATTTAGTAGATCATATTGATATTTTCCCCTTAACCATCAGAGGTGAGATTCTATATTACTTATCTAGCGTATTAAACCATAACCTTTACTTTTATAATATGTCAAATAAAAAAAATAACATTCCATCCCAAACAATAGGAAAAGATATAACGAAGTATTTTGGATCCTTCGAAGAATTTAAACGCCAATTTATCAATCACGCTATGAATTTAAAAGGGAGTGGTTATACCTTCTTAGTAAAAGATGAGAAAGGAGATCTAAAAATTATCAATACTTCAAATGAAGATAGCCCTTATTATTATAAAATGATCCCAATTATCAGTCTAGATGTATGGGAACACGCTTATTTTCTACAATATAAAAATAATCGACTTGCTTATATTGAAAATTTTTTTGAAGTAATTGATTTTGATAAGATTAATACTTATTATGAGAAGGTATAAAATACTTAAAACATCATAGACCTCTATTTCATCTATTTCTAAGTAGCAATTCTTTTTCTAAAAACTTGACTAAAATAAAATAAGATTCTATAATACAAGCTATCTTAAGAAAAAGGAGGAAATATGTCTATGTCTCAAAAAATTTCATATAAAAAATGTTGCATTCAAAATGAAGGATATTATTTTGATTCCAATAAATTTACAGATGAGGATCTAAAAACTTTTAACGATAGTTTTCATCTTATAGATAATTATGATTTATTAAAAATCATGTTTAGCTTAAATCCAAAAGATTGCGAATTTTTTGCTATTTATGAAAAAGAAATATTATCAGATCAATTTATTGAGAATTTTAGATATGGAATGAATAATAGGTGGTCTTCTAAAGATAGACTAGCTTTTGATCCAGCCATTCATCCACTATTTACTGGTTACTGCTTAGATGAAGAAGAATTAATGAATATTCAAAAAGTTCTTGTTACTGTCAATAAAAAATATGGATCTATTGGACTTACAAAATTAAGAGAAATCAATTTAGCACAAGGCGTAATGGAAATAGAACATTATATCCCAGTATTTGATCCAAACGATTATTATGATTTGCCAACAGATGTATTAATAGATGGAACTGAATATAAAGAAATACTTTTAGATAAAAGTGAGTATCATCCAGTTAAGCGAACATTAGATGTATTAAATTGTGAAATTTTTATCAATTATTCAAACGAGAATGTAAAAAGTGCTTTATTTTCAATGCCTCATTTGTTGTATGATGAAGATGGAAATTTTTTAGATGATCAATCTATTTCTAATTTATTACAAATGGTATCGAAAAGATTAGGAGAACCGAAAGAAATTACTTTAAATTATGAAGATATGTGGAAGGCTACACATATCTGTTATCAAATCTATTTAGAACAAAATTTAGAAAAATATCGAAAACTTCCAAATAAATTAACCAGAACAAAGAAAAAACAATAAATAAATGTTATCCAAAAAAGGGTAGCATTTTTAATTTACTTATCTTTTTAACAAAATAATAATAAAAGAAAAATGATGTCATTAAAATGTACAAAGAAAGAAGTAAAAATGAACCCAATCGAACAATACTATCAAGATTCAAGATTGCTCCCAAGCTATAAATTACAGTTATTTGGCAATAGACTGTTGCAAAAGACAAAATCAAAAAAATTCATCAAAAGATAAAGCAATGATTTTAAAAAAACTGTTCAAACTATTATTAGAACACAGTAAGAAAAATAGAAAGTAGGAAAAACTATGAAAGAATATGGATTTGTAAGAGTAGGAACGATAGTTCCTAAATTAAAAGTGGCTGATATAGCATTCAATACTAAAGAATTAATGAAGGAAATAAAGAAATTATCAAATCAGAAAGTAAGTATTGTGGTAACTCCAGAATTATCTTTAACAGGTTATACTTGTGCAGATTTATTTTATCAAGATGTGATATTAGAGGATTGTAAAAAAGCTTTAAATAAAATTTTAAGAGGTACTAAAGATTTAGATATTATTAGTATTATAGGAATGCCTTTAAAACATGAAAATAAACTTTACAATGTAGCTGTTGTAATGCAAAAAGGTCGTATCTTAGGAATTGTTCCTAAAACTTCTATTCCTAATGATTCAGAATTTTATGAACAAAGATGGTTTACAAGTAGTGCTGATATCAAAAATCATCAAATTAAATTATGTAATCAAATTGTTCCAATTGATACCCATTTATTATTTCAAGATAAGGAAAATGAAGATATATGTTTTGGAATAGAAATATGTGCAGATTTATGGGATTTATATCCACCTAGTACTTTACATGCTGTAAATGGTGCTACCATCCTATTTAATTTATCGGCTAGTGATGAAATTATCGGTAAATATGAATTTCGAAGAGAACTGATTAAAGTTCAATCGGCTAAAACTATTAGTGCCTACTGTTATGTCTCAGCAGGTGTGAATGAATCTACTACAGATTTAGTCTTTTCTGGTTATTCTATGATTGCTGAAAATGGAATTATTCTAAAAGAAAATAAACGCTTTGAATTAGAAAGTACTTCTATTTATGCTGATATTGATACCCAAAAACTCATGAATGAAAGAATTCAAAATAAAAGCTATAAAACAACAACAAAAGAAGAAAACTATCATATCATTGAAATAGATGTAGTTGATCATTTGACAAAATTAGAAAGAACTTACCAAGAATATCCATTTGTACCAAGTAATGAAGAAACTCGTAATCAAAGGTGCCAAGAAATCTTGACTATTCAAGCACACGGATTAATTAAAAGATTATTACATACGAATACCAAAAAAACTGTTATAGGAATTTCAGCTGGCCTGGATTCTACTTTAGCTTTTTTAGTCATTCTAGAAGCATATCAAAAATTAGAAATTTCTAAAGATAATATGATCGGAGTAACGATGCCAGGATTTGGAACAACTGATAGGACCTATGAAAATGCTTGTAATTTAGTAAAATGTTCTGGTGCCACGCTAAGAGAAATATCAATTAAAGATGTCTGCTTAACCCATTTTAAAGATATTCAGTTCCAAGAAAATGATCGAAGTATTGCTTTTGAAAATAGCCAAGCCAGAGAGAGAACCCAAATTTTAATGGACATTGCGAATCAAGAAAAAGCTCTAGTAATAGGAACGGGAGATTTATCAGAATTAGCCCTAGGCTGGTGTACCTATAATGGAGATCATATGAGTATGTATGCAGTAAATGCTTCTATTCCTAAAACCTTAGTTCGCTTCTTAGTCGAATGGAAGTCCAAAAAAGTAGAACCGCCATTAAAAAATATTTTAACAGATATTCTAAAAACACCTATTAGTCCTGAACTATTACCACCAGATGAATATGGAAAGATAACACAAATCACCGAAAATCAAATTGGACCATATGTACTACATGATTTCTTCTTATACCATTTCTTTCGTTATGGTACCTCTCCAGAAAAAATTTATTTTCTAGCTCGTCATACCTTTGGTTCAAAGTTTAATGAAGAAGAAATCAAAAAATGGCTAACAATATTCTTTCAAAGATTTTTTAGTCAACAGTTTAAAAGAAGTTGCTTACCAGATGGACCTAAAGTAGGAAGTGTAAGCTTAAGTCCAAGAGGAGATTTTAAAATGGCTAGTGATGTTGGTGCATCCGCATGGATAACAAGAATAAAAAAATTATAAATTAGAAAAATGACTTTTTAATGAATAGAAAATAATTTTTTAAGACCTAAGTTAAAAATTAGCTATAAAACTAGCTTTTCATCTCTTATATTATATTTATTGATTAAAAATTTATATAATCAATATTCTAACAATAAAATTATCTGATAAATACTAAAAAATATGTTACAATAAGATAGGAAATACTTAACAATTTTATCTTTAAAAGTGAGATTAAAAAAGAAAGGGCGATATTATGTTTAAAGAAGTTGTTGAATTACTAGAGAAAAAGAACTTACAAATTGCTACTATGGAGTCTTGCACCGGCGGTGCTCTAGCGAATGCCATCACTTCCGTAACTGGTGCTAGTGAAGTATTACAGTTTAGTGCCGTTACTTATTCTAATGAATATAAAATCAAGATGGGAGTATCTGCTGACGTAATTGAAAAGTATAGCGTTTATAGTATGGAAACCGCTCGTGAAATGAGCACTCATATCAGTCAATTTGCCAATTCAGATATTGGAGTAGGAATCACCGGAAAAATAAACGCTGCAGATGCGAAAAACCCAGAAGGACAAGATGATTTAGTTTATATCAGCATCTATTTAAAAAAAGAGAATTCCTATGAAAATTTTATCTATAAAGCAGTATCCGGAGAAACAAGAACATGGAATAAACAACAAATTGTAAAATTAATAGAAGAAAAATTACAAAAATTATTAAAAGACTAAACTAATGATCGCAAAATAAGTAAAACACATATGAGTATTTTACTAGTAAAAAGAACGTCTTATCCCTTTAAAAATAAATGGTATACTCATGGCGTTAGACACATCCATCTATATTATTTCAATAAAAAAAAGAAGGTAGTATAGAATTATAAAGATATAAAAAGTAAAATGATTCCCCAACGTAAATAATAAATCTCAAGAATTAGCCATTAAATTAGAAAATAAATTAATAAATTATAAAATCAAATATCAAATCAAGATTATGATTTAGCAATTGTGATTGGTGGTGATGGTAGTTTTCTTAGACTGATTAAAAAAAATCAATTTGATAGTAAAGTTTATTACGTAGGTGTAAATACAAGTACTCTTGTTTTTTTACAAGAAATTAATCCCAATGATCTCTTAAAAAAACTTGGAATACAAGAAAATAAAATTACGACCAAAAAGAAATAAGTTCAATTCTATTCTTTAAATGATATTATCATTCATGATCAAGACTTAAAGAAACCATCAATAGAAATCTGTATTGCTGATGAATTATTAGAAATTTATACAAAAGATGGCTTAATTATTTCTACTTCAATTGGTTCTACCGCTTATAATTTAAGTTTAGGTAGATCATTGTTTATAATGATTTACATACCTTACAAATCACCTAAGTTGCACCTCTTAATACAGAAAACTTATCGTAATATTTTAAATTCAGTAGTAATTCCTGAACATAAAACCATCTATCTTTTTCCTAAAAGTAGCAGTTGTAACTTAATTTTATCAAGCGATGGAGAAAATAAACTTTATTAAGATGTTGTAAGTATTGAAACTAGCATAAGTGAAAAAAAGAAGTTATCTTCGAATGAAAGACTATCATTCTACAAAAATTATTCATGATAAATTTTTAAAATAAGAAAAGACACGCTATAAAAAAATCAATGGTTTATGACTCTAATGATCTATCCTTGATTTTTTTATTTCTTATTAGTAAAGTTTAATAAAAATGGTCCAATTTATGGTATGATAAACAAAGAAGGAGTAAGAGAGTAAAATGAATTTAAAAGAAAAAGCCGAAATTTTTGCCATAAAGGCTCATGATGGACAAATAAGAAAAGCAGATCCTGAGAAACCATATGTAATCCATCCCATTGATGTAGGAAATAAATTAGAAAAATATGGCTTTGGAAGAGAAGTAGTAGCCGCTGGAAAATTACATGATGTTGCAGAAGATACCGATTTTTCCATAGTAGACATAAAAGAAGTGTTTGGAGAAAACGTTGCTTCCTTAGTAAGAGGTGCCAGCGAAACAAGCAAATTAGAAAAGAAAAAAAAAGAGTTATCATGGGAAGAAAGAAAAAAAGAGACGATTGAGAGATTAAGAAATCTGGATCTAGAACACAAAGCAATTGCTTGTGCCGACAAAATCAGCAATTTAGAAGATATCATAATTTTATCAGGAAAAACAGGTAGACCAAATTTTGATGGCTTTAAAAGAGGATTTGAAGATCAAAAATGGTATTATGAAAATGTTTATCAAAGTTTAATCCATGGTCATGATAAAAATTTGAAAATGTTTCAAGATTTAAGAAAGTTAATTGATTTACTTTTTTATAATGAACAAACCTTTCATAAAAGCAATATATTATATTATCAAAAACAAGAATTATTAAAATTAAGAAGTATCTTTGATACCAAATATCCTAACTTAGAAAAATTTTATTTTTTAAATTGTGATCTAGAAATATATAATGATATCAAATTATACTTTCAAAATATTGAAATTCAAACTGAGAACTTGCCTTATCAATATTTTATTATAGGAGCTTATCCACAAATTAGTTATTATAGGGATGGCGACAAATTATCAATAAAAGAAGAATTTTATTATAAAACTATGGAACATAATGCTAATATTCATCTATCCACCAAAAAAGAACAAGCAAAATTAATTGTAGATACACTGATGAAAGATTTATATCAAGAAAGTTTAAATACTATAAAATTAAAGATTAAAGAGAAAAAAATTTATAACGAGGTGACTAAAAATGAGTGACATTGAAATAGCCAATCAAACAAAAAAAGAAAAAATAATTGATATTGCTAAGAAATTAGGAATAGAAAAACAGATTGAATTATATGGAAATGATAAAGCTAAAATTAAATTTCAAGAAATTTCTTCTAAACAAACCGGAAAGTTAATTTTAGTAACATCAATCAATCCAACACCCTATGGAGAAGGTAAAACGACTGTTAGTATCGGGCTAAATGATGGATTAAATAAATTAGGAAAAAAATCCATTGCGGTATTAAGAGAACCATCCTTAGGACCAGTATTTGGAATCAAAGGAGGCGCTACCGGTGGAGGATATTCTCAAGTAATTCCAATGGAAGATATTAATCTTCACTTTACAGGAGATTTTCATGCAATTACTTCTGCTAATAATTTAATTGCTTCTGCTATTGATAATCATATTTACTTTGGAAATGAACTTCAAATAGATGTTAATAATATTTGTTTTAGAAGATGTCTAGATATAAATGACAGAGCGCTAAGAGATGTAGATCTTTCTAGTCGAAAAGATAACTTTAATATCACGGCAGCTAGTGAAATTATGAGTATCTTATGTCTTAGTAAAGATTTTAAAGATTTAAAGAAAAGATTAGCTAATATTTTATTAGCCTATAATAAAGAAGGAAAACCTATCTATGCCAAAGACTTAAAATTAGAAGGAGCTCTAGCAGTACTTTTAAAAGATGCTATCAAACCAAATTTAGTTCAAAGTCTAGAAAATAATCCAATCATCATTCATGGTGGACCATTTGCGAATATTGCACATGGCTGTAACAGTGTTATTGCTACGAAACTAGGTTTACAATTAGCAGATTATGTAGTAACAGAAGCTGGATTTGGTTCTGATTTAGGAGCCGAAAAATTTTTTGATATCAAGTGTCGAACCGCTCATTTAAAACCAGATTGTGTTGTGATAGTTGCAACCATTAAAGCACTAAAATATAATGCCAACACCCAAAAAGAAGAAATCCATCTCCCCAATCCACAAGCAGTAAAAAAAGGCCTATCCAACTTAGAAGTACACATTGAAAACATGAAACAATTTACAAATAATATCATTGTTACATTAAATCATTATGATACAGATACACAAGAAGAAATAGAAATTGTAAAACAGTTTACCAAAGAGAAAAATTGTGAATTTGCAATAAACGATTCTTACTTAAAAGGAGGAATAGGGGCAGTTGAATTAGCAAGTAAAGTAATAGATACTTGTAAGAAACCAAATGATTTTACCCTTTTATATCAAGATAACGACAGTATTTTAAATAAAATCCAAATCATTTGCACCAAGATTTATCATGCTAGTAAGATGAATTATGATAAAACTGTTTTAGAAAAAATCCAAAAATTAGAAAAGTTAGGGTATTCAAAGTATCCAATCTGTATTGCCAAAACTCAATATTCCATTAGCGATGATCCTAAAAAACTAGGTTATCCTAAGGATTATGAAATTCATATTCAAGATATAAATATCTATACTGGAGCGCAATTCATTGTTATCTATTTAGGAAACATTATGACGATGCCTGGCCTTTCAAAACATCCAAATTATGAAAATATAGATATTGACTCTAATTATCATATGAAAGGATTATTTTAATGTATATCTATATTCATATTCCATTTTGTAGTCACATCTGTTCTTATTGCGATTTCCCTAAACTTCTATATGATAAAAAATATATAAATTCCTATCTAGAATGTCTAAAGCAAGAAATAAAAAAAAGATATAAAGAAGAACAAGTAGCATCTATTTATATTGGGGGTGGAACTCCTACTAGCCTAGATAGAAATGAATTAAAGCATTTACTAGACATAACTACCATCTTTCATAAAAAGAAAAAAATAGAATTTACGATAGAATCTAATGTAGAAAGCTTAACCAAAGAAAAAATTCAATTACTACATACTTATGGAGTAAATCGAGTAAGTTTAGGAGTCCAATCATTTCATGAAAATACTTTAAAAGAACTAAATCGTCATCATACGAAAGAAGAAGTATTCCAAGTAATAAAAAATTTAAAACAAACAGGAATATCGAATATTTCTATTGATTATATCTATGGAGTCCATCCAAACTTAAAAGAAGTAAAAGAAGATTTAGAAACATACTTACAATTAGAAATTCCTCATATCTCTTGCTATTCACTAATTATTGAAGAAGGTACTATCTTTGGAATAAAAAAAAGAAAATATATTGACGAAGCAATCGATGATAAAATGTATCACACGATAGAAAAAATACTAAAAAAAAATCACTACATACACTACGAAATTTCTAACTATGCCAAAGAAGGATATCAATCGATTCATAATATAAACTATTGGAAAAACGGAGAATATTATGGTTTTGGCCTAGGAACTGTAAGTTTTATAAACAACACTAGAATCACGAACACGAAAAGCTTAACCAAATATTTAGAAAATCAATATCACTTAACAAAAGAATATGAAAATAGAAACATTCAAATCTCTAATACTTTTATGCTAGGACTTCGTTTAGTAAAAGGAATAAATATAATTGAGTTCAAAAAAAGATATCAACAAGATATAAAAGAAATAACACCAGTAAAAGAACTATTAAAACAAAAAAAGTTAGTTTTAAAAAACAATCAATTATTTATTCCATCCAAATACCTTTACTTATCAAACGAAATTATCATAAAATTTATCTAAAAGAATAAAAAAAGGTCCTTCTTGATATTTACAAATTTTCTATTTTTGCTATAATGATAATAGAATAGAGTAAGAAAGAGGTAAAAAAAGATGAACGATGAACAAAAAAATAATAGCATTGTGACCATTACACCAAATATGGAAACTCCTCAAACAAGTAAGACACCAAACGAAAATAATAGTATTCCAGGAAGTAATAGTATTCCAGGAAGTAACCTAAGTCCTGTCGGAGTAATATCTACCCCATCAGCAACTCCAGTTTCTGGAAGTGTAGGAGTAGCAAATAATAATCAAACTCCGCAATCACTCTCTAATGAAAATGTATTATCTGTAAATGCAAATCAGATAATTCCACCTACAGCCAATAATACTATCAATACTTCTGCCCCAGTAAATAATATTCCAATCACACAGGAGCCAAATTTAGAATTAAAAATAGATTCATCTACTCCTTTTGACATAGGAGTAACTACTCAAGGACCAATAACGTCCAATCCAACATTAAATTCGGAAATTCCCGCAAACAACAACATCCCAACATTTACATCCACCGAAACACCAATGAATAGCGTAACTACTAATACGGCATCAAATTCAATAAACAACAATAGCATCCCATTGACAAATGATTCCATAAATACCAATTCAAATGGAGAAAATATTGTTTCAGTTGGAAAATATTTAGGAAATTTAATTCTATTTTCCATTCCATTGATCGGATTCATCATGTTACTAGTAAAGGCTTTTGGAAATAAAAATGATCAAAACATCAGCAATTTAGCCAAAGCCCAACTATTACTAGCTTTAATCATAATTATTTTAGGAGTGATATTAAGCATTATTTTTTCTTCTTTATTAGCAGGAATTGCTCCTAGTACCCCTTATGGAATATAATTTGTGATGAAAAAAATTGTAAAATTTAAAAAAATATGGTATATTATAGATAGATGAGTTGATTTTTAAAAAGTGAAAGATATGTAGTACCCAGTAATTTCTTAGGAAAATTATAGGTATCAAATAAACTACTCCCAATTTCACTAAAAATTTTAACTCATCTTTTTACTTTGTTCATTCGTGATACAAATTAAAAATTCTATCTCAGTATTTTCCCTAAAAAGAAATAATTGATTTTCTAATATTACTAGATAAAAACTAAAAAAAAACAAAAGTTTGTGATATAATAAAAAACAAAGAAAAGAAAGAAGGAAGAATTATGACAAATAAAGATTTAGCAAATTTAATATTTCCTAATATTACTAAAACAATAGAGGATTATAGAAAAATTTATCCTGCAAGAAATTTATCAGAAGGAGCAAAGGTAACTAGATTTGCTCCATCTCCAACTGGATTTGTTCATTTAGGTGGATTATATCAGGCTATTATTGATATGCTATTAGCGAAAAGTAGTAATGGAATTTTTTATCTTCGCAATGAAGATACAGATAAAGTAAGAGAATTAGATGGAGCATTAAAACTAATTTTGGATACTTTAAAATATTATCAAATTATGCCAAATGAATATCAAGACAAAGATAAAGTCATAGGTGATTATGGCCCTTATACTCAAAGTGAAAGAAAAGAAATTTATCATGCTTTTATTAAATACTTTATAGAAATAGGAAGGGCATATCCTTGCTTTTGTAGTAAAGAAAAGTTAGAGAAATTAAGAGAAAATCAAAATAGGGACAAAGTAAGAACTGGATACTATGGAAAATATGCTACTTGTAAAAATATGAGTATAGAAGAAGCTGCTGATAGAATAAAAAATGGAGAAGAATATATTATTCGTTTTCGTTCATTAGGGGATAATGATAAAAGATTTAAATTTAATGATTTAGTTAAAGGGGAAATAGAATTTCCTGAAAACGATTTAGATATTGTAATTATGAAAGCTGATGGACTTCCTACTTATCATTTTGCTCATTTAGTAGATGACTATTTAATGGGAACCACACATGTTGTTAGAGGAGAAGAATGGCTTAGTTCTGTCCCAGTTCATATTGAGTTATTTAAAACATTAGGAGTAAAACCACCAAAATATATCCATACTCCTTTGATTATGAAAAAAGATGGCGATATCGTTCGAAAAATTAGTAAAAGAAAAGATCCAGAGGCTTCCATGAGTTATTATAAAGAACATGGCTATCCAATTGAAGCTGTGATTGAATCTTTAATGACTATTATTAATTCTAATTATGAAGAATGGCATACGGCAAATCCAGATAAAAGTTATTTAGATTTTCAGTATAGTCCTAAAAAAATGTCATCTTCTGGGGCACTATATGATTTAGATAAACTTTCTAATATTTCTAAAAATATCATTTCTCGTATGACAAAGGAAGAGTTGTGTGAAAAATCTTATGAATGGGCTGAAAGTTATTCAAGTGAATTAAAGAGATTGATTGAGCAAGATAAGAACTATTATATGAATATCCTAAATATTGAAAGAGAACAAAAGAAACCTAGAAAAGATATTGCTAAGTACGATGAGATAATTGATAATATTTGGTATATGTATGATGAATTATTTGAGAATAAAGAGAAAGCTTATGAATATCAAACAATTACAGATAAAGAAGAGATAAAAAAGATTTTAGTTACTTACATGGATAAATATTTTGAACTAACAGATAAGGATGTTTGGTTTAATAATATGAAAGCTTTATGTGATGAATTAGGATACGCTAGTAACATGAAGGATTATAAGCAAAATCCAGAGAATTATAAAGGAAGTGTTGCAGATGTATCAACAGTTCTTCGTGTTGCTTTAACTACTAAGTGTATGACTCCAGATTTATATGAAATTATGAAATTATTAGGTAAAGAAAGAATTGAAAAAAGATATCATAATATAAAAAACATTTCTTAATAGTAAATAACTAATATTAGAAGTAGCTTAATTATTTACCATTAAGAAACAAAAGAATAAGTATTTTAAAGTTCTAAAAAAAAGAATTGACAATCTAAGTTAAAAATGTTAACATAGGTGATGTATTTTATGAATGTTTGATTTAAAGGGGGATATATAATGAAAAATGTAGTCAAATATGTAGGAATTATTTTAGTAATTGCTGGAGTTTTATTAGTAATGAAAAATTTATTTACCCAAGATGAAAATTGGGAACAAAATAAAAAAGAAAAAGAAGAAACAACTTCAGTTGTATATTATAGTGCAAAAATTCAATTATTAGATCAAGAATCCAATTCATTTCTAAATGGTTCAAACTTAATTTTAAAAAACGAGTCTGGAGAAGTGATTGAAAAGTGGACTACCGAAAGTGGCGTTCATTTAGTCAATAAATTAAAAAAAGGAAGTTACACAGTAGAACAAGAAACAGCACCAGAAGGATATCATTTAAATAAAGAAAGTGTTACTTTTGAAATTAAAAATCAAGATCAAGAAGTCACAATATATAATACTAAAATGACAGAAGAAGAAATAGAAGAAGCAAGAGCCCAAAACACCACTTCTAATGAAGTAGGAGTTGACAACACACTATCTGAAAAAAATATTTGGTCCATTCTAGGCGGAGTTCTTAGCATTGGACTAGGAATAGGATTAATTCTACTTCAAAAAAGATCATCTAGCAATGATGTTTAACAATGAAAATAAAAAAAGAAAAATGAGAAGTTCTTCCATAGAAGGATAAACTCATTTTTTCTTGTCATAAAAATAATAAAGTTTTATAATGATATAGAAAGGAATGATAAATATGTCAAAAAAAACAATACCAATTACTTTATTAACAGGCTATTTAGGAAGTGGTAAAACAACATTAATCAATCATATTTTAACCAATCAAAGTAAATATAAAATTGCCATAATTGTAAATGATATAGGAGAAGTAAACATTGATGCTACATTAATTGAACAAGGTGGAGTAGTAACCAAAAAAGATGATTCCTTAGTAGCGTTATCCAATGGATGTATCTGTTGTAATTTAAAAATGGATTTAGTTGGTCAAATTATTGATATTATAAATCAAGAAAAATTTGATTATATTGTAATAGAAGCGAGTGGCATTTGTGAACCACTTCCAATTGCTCAAACGATTACCATGATGCCAGAGATGATTGAAGGAGAAAACAAAGAAGATATTTGTCGACTAGATTCTGTTGTAACAGTAGTAGATGCTCTACGTTTAAGGGATGAATTTAATTGTGGTAATTGTCTAAAGAAAGAAAATTTAGAAGAAGAAGATATTGAAAAATTAATTATTGAGCAATTAGAGTTCTGTAATATAATTATTTTAAATAAAGTTAGTGATATTAGTAAAGAAGAATTAGAAGAAGTAAAAGCTGTAATAAGAAGTATTCAACCACAAGCCAAAATAATAGAAACAGATTATGCTAAAGTAAATATAAATGAAATTTTAAATACAAATCTATTTGATCTAGAAGCATCCACAATGACTGCTGGTTGGATTGAGGCATTAGAACATCCTGATGAAAAAGAAGCAAGCAACGAGGTGCTAGAATATGGAATTAGCACGTTTGTTTATTACAGAAGAGCACCCTTTAATCGAAAAATGTTTTATGAATGGTTAGATACAAAGTGGGATAAATCTATTATTCGTAGCAAAGGGGTGGTTTACTTTACTGATGAAATGGATACTGCTTATATGGTAGAAAGTGCAGGAAATAGTAAAAATTTAGTTTCTACTGGTCCATGGGTCAGTGCAATGCCAGAAGAAGAGCAACAAATGATATTAATAGAAAATCCAGATATAAAAGATAATTGGGATGAAGAATATCAAGATAGAATGAACAAAATTGTCTTTATTGGAAAAAATATGGATAAGGAAGCAATTATTACTAAATTAGATAGTTTTCTAGATTTATAGTCTAATTCAAAAATAGAATAAAAAATGAATAGTTACTTGTAATTTAAAAAAAAGAGTGTTAGAATGAATATAAGAGAAATGTTGTCTATTTTTTCTTTTGTCCTCGTAGCTCAGTAGGATAGAGCGATCGCCTCCTAAGCGATAGGTCGTTGGTTCGATTCCAATCGAGGACGCCATTTGATAATTAATCCTTGAATTTCAAGGGTATTATTGGTTTTTTGAATTTTAGTTGGTCCTGAAAAACCACATCTAAAAATTTTTAGATGTGGTTTTCAACATTTCTGACCAAACAATTAACTTTAAAATAAATGAAAAATATTAAATATTTTTATTATCAAATTCCCCAATATAAAAACATATTTAATATCTTTATATCAGGTCCGTCAAAATTCGAAGAACCATTTTATTTGGCTAAATAGCTTTACCTCTTATTTTCATGTAAGTTATGAAAACTATTAACAGTATTGCTCTTTTTTTCTGGAAACATGTGAATAAGTGTTTTGTACCTGCGAGAAAAACAATAATTATCTATAAAATATAATTACCAAGGGGCTAAAATGCACTCGCAATTACAAAAAATATTTTGGATGGCATAATTCACAAAAAAAGTTTTAAATTTTACAAATTGATATAAAATTCAAAACTTTTTTCTTTTATCCTGAAAATATTATCTTGCACTTTTAAAAACTAAAGCTGACTTTTTATAATTGAATTGAATAGAAAATAGAAATAATTTCATATTCCATTTATGAAGATACAAAAACTTCTAGAAGTTCCATCCTTTTTCTATAACTTTTATTCATCTTTTTTTGAAAAACTACGACAGATTGTTTCTTTTTCATCATGGCAATCACAACCTTTACAAGTACAACTAATATCTAATACTTCTAAATCACAACAATTACAGTCATTATGTTGACATGATGTTACATCACATTTTACTTTTGTATTTTGCTTCATTTAAATTCCTCCTCATAATTAGTATGATTTCCTTTTTCTAAAATATTCTTTTTAATAAAGAGATATTGACATAAAATTCAATATATGCAAAATCAAAAATTTACAAATTAAAAAGGATTTTGAAAAGTTATCACTAATAATATAAGTAGAGGAGGTAAAAATGAAATTGATAAAAAAGAATTTAAAGTGGATTACAATAATAGTTTTAATAGTAATGATAATAAGTTTCCTTTTACTAAAATATTTTTTATTAAAGCAAAAAGATAATATAGAAAAAGAGGCAATAACAGTAAAAGAGCAATCAGAACTTTTGCTAATAGAAGAAAAGCAAGAGCCTATAAAGAATATTTTTGTAGATATTAAAGGAGCAGTTTCTCAACCTGGGGTATATGAAATAGAAGAAAATAAAAAGGTAATAGATGTCGTACAATTAGCTGGTGGATTAACTGATCAAGCTGATACTACATTAATAAATTTAGCAAAAAAAGTTACAAATGAAATGGTAATTATTATCTATACAAAGGATGAAGTAAAAAAAGCAACAGAAGAAAATAACATTGCCAAAATTGTAGACAAGCAGTGTATTTGTCCAGAAATAAAAAATGATGCTTGTATAAATGACAACACTAAAGAAAATGAGACATCATCAGAAGCTACTGAAACCAAAAAAATAAATTTAAATACAGCAACATTAGAAGAATTACAAACCCTATCTGGAATAGGAGAAAGTAAAGCCAAAGCAATTATCGAATATCGAGAGACGGTCGGGAACTTCCAGAAAATAGAAGACTTAATGGAAGTATCTGGAATTGGTGAAGCTCTTTATGAAAAAGTTAAAAACGATATTACAGTCTAAATATCTTTTTAAAATAATTGGCCTAATCTTTTTAATCTATGCAATTTTTGTAGTAAACTTTTTTCCTAAAACTAGTATTTATTCAGAAAAAAACACGGAAGTAATAGGAAAAGTTACTAAATATGAAATAGACGGAAACCAATGTACCATTTACTTAAAAGGAAACGAAAAAATACTTATTTATTATTATTTTCAAAGTAAGGAAGAAAAAGAGTATTATGAAAAAAACTTAGAACTTGGAAGTATTTTAAAAGTACAAGGAATTTTTAAAAAACCTTCAAAAAATACCATTCCAAATGGTTTTAATTATAGAAAATATCTCCAATATCATCAAATCTACTACATTGTAGAATCAAATAAAATATCAATAGAACAAAATAATACCAGTATTTTATATCATATCAAAAATAAAATGATCAATCGTATAGACAAGATAGATAACAAAGGATATTTAAGCACTTTTCTATTAGGCGATAAATCCTTAATGGATGAAAATACCTTAAAAGAATATCAACATAATGGAATATCTCATTTGTTTTCAATCTCAGGAATGCATGTTAGTTTAATCGTAAGTGCCATTTTATTTGTATTAAATAAAATCTCGTATCACCGTATTTATAAATATGGTATTATACTACCAATTTTATTTTTATATCTATTCTTAACAAACTTTAGTGCATCAATCACTAGAACAGTCATTATGTTTACTTTATTTGCAATTAATGAATGTTTGTATCTAAAAATCAGAAAAGTAGATATATTAATACTGACTTTAATCATAGTAATTATCATAAATCCGGCTATGATTTATGATATAGGATTTCAATTCTCATATATAATTAGTGGGACCCTAATCTTATTTTCCAAAAAAATAAATCAAATTAAAAATAAGGTAGTAAAAAATTTAATGACATCATGGATATGTTTTTTAGTATCCTTCCCAATTTGTATTTATTATTTTTACCAAGTCAATATTCTGTCGATTTTACTAAATCTAATAATGATACCCTTTATAAGTATCATAATATTTCCTATGACGATAATAACTTTTATCTTTCCTATCATTTACCCTTTTTATCAAGTTATGATACAAATACTAGAAAAAATAAATCATCTTGCAAATAGCTTAAACTTCTTTGAAGTAGTTTTTGCAAAGCCACCACTCATTATAATCTATATTTATTATGCAATAATTTATTTATCCTTCTGGCATCGAAAGTATTTAAGTTTATTCTTCCTAGTAATTTTTATCCATAAAGTTTTCCCTTATTGGAATCAACAATTTATCTTTACAACATTAGATGTAGGTCAAGGAGATGCCCTTTTTGTAAAATTCCCGAATAACTATGGAAATATATTAATAGATACCGGAGGTAAAGTGAAAATAGAGCAAGAAAAATGGCAACAAAAAAAGAATTCAAATACTATAGCAACTTCAAAAATAATTCCATATTTAAAATCGTTAGGAATTAATAAATTAAATTATTTAATATTAACACATGGAGACTATGACCATATGGGTGAAGCGATTAATTTAGTTAATAATTTTAAAGTAGATAAAGTTATCTTGAATTGTGGTGAATATAATGATTTAGAAAAAGAATTAATCAAAGTATTAGATAAGAAAAAAATAAAATATTACTCATGTATTAAAAAATTAAATATTGATAAATATAAGTTAAAATTTTTGAATACAAAAGAATATGACAATGAAAATGATAATTCAAATGTGATATATTTTAATTACTATAACTATAAGTTTCTTTTTATGGGAGATGCAGGAATAGAGAAAGAAAAAGATATATTAGAAAAATATAACTTAAAAAATATAGATTTTCTAAAAGTAGGTCATCATGGATCTAATACAAGTAGTAGTAAAGAGTTTATAGATAGTATTAGTCCAAAATATTCTTTTATATCAGTAGGCAAGAATAATAGATATGGTCATCCAAAGGCAAGTGTTTTAAATATATTAAATAATAGTCAAATATATAGAACAGATTTAGATGGAAGTATTGAAATAAAATTAAAAAAAGATGGATATAAATTGTCATAACTTATTTTAATCAAAATAAGTAGAAAGAAGCACACTATCAAGTAATTTTTAGCCAACTAGAATTGTGTGTAAAGGAGAACCTTTGAAAAGAAGCTGAAAGCAAACATACTATAAACTAATCGTAAACAGTATGTTTCCTTTTTGTTTTTCTTACAACTTCAAAAAAGTGAAAAAAGGTTATCATATTCTTCTAAACAGTTTAGGATTAGGTATTTTTCTTTTCCAAAATTCTATTTTAAAAATTTGAGGACTATTTATAACAATAGCATTGGTTAATTGTCTTTGAGATAAAAATATTATTTCTCTTGTTTTTTACGATTTTTTCGCCTATATTTTTTCTTTGACATAAAACTTCTTATCAACATTAATCATACTGATAACTATAAACATTAACAAAAGTATTGACAGTTAATAATGATAATTCATATTGGATGTGACAAATTTAATTAACATTAAAATTTAGTTGGTTAGTTTTAATTAGAAATGAAGCAAGAAAAAGCTATGTATGAAAAAATTCATGAATTTAAAGGAAATGTTTTGAAAATATAATTGATAAAATTATTGTAGATCAAATAGATGAAAACGGGCACAAAAACCTAATGTTATGAAATTCATTTTAAAAGGACAAAAGATTACAACTTTTTGATAAAGAATAATAAATCTATATCCTTTGGGACATAAACAAATAAGTACATGATAGAGTACCGCAGTAATGGTAGAAGTATTGTAAGAGAATATAAATTGATATAATATATTGATATGATATAATAATTATATATAGAAAAAGAGGAATTTATGGAACAAATATTTTATCACGTTGTAACTGAACGACCAATGAAATTAAATCAAGAAATAATATTTGATGAAAAACATCATAGTGGTGTATATGAAAGAGTATACAATTTAGAAAAAAAGGTTAATGATATTTATACGAATCCTGATAAATATTTTAATACTGAATTTGAACATCATACTAAAGTTGCATTAAGAGAACTTGCATTAGAAGAAGTAAGAATCAAAAAATATCCAAATTATCCATCTAGACTTTCATCATTATACGTATCAAAAACACTTGAAGAAGCTAAAAATTGGTATGAATATTTTATGAGTTTGGGTAGACCAACATTTCAAATAGTCAAAATAAGTGTTAATGGTAATATTTTTACAGGAGATGCTTGCAATTGCTTTGACGGAACAATAAATAAAGACGAAAATTTAAAACAAGCAGAAATATATTGGGAAGCTCGTGATAATATAAAAGGTAAAACTCCAATATATGAAACTATAGTATCTGGTAAAATCAAAATTATTGAAATAATAGAAGAAAACAGTTTATAAAAATTAATTTTTTAGCATCTTTCTTTGAAAATAAAAAATTTTTATTTGAATGGATAACGCATATTGACACATGAAGATTATGATCATATGTTTGAAACTAAAAATTTTAAAAAATTTATAGTAAATAAGGTTATTTTTGATAAAGATGAATATAATACATTAGAAACAGATTTAATAAAAAAATTAAAGTAAAAAGAACATAAAATATTATAAAAACAACCAAAATTCAAACCAAGAAAGTATATTTCTTATATTTTTAATCAAACTATTTATTAGAAAAGAAGATGAGAATAAAAATAGCAATATTATATACTTGAATGATAACCAATAGTATTTCTTATTATTAGAGGATTCACCCCCTGAAAATACAATAGACATATTAAACTAGTATCATAAAAAATATTAGTTTTAAAAAAAAGGCACATAGTTGCAGCACTAGAGTAATAAATATTTTATGGATAATAGAAAATCAACAGTTAGTATAATTGGTATAGAATTTCATAACAGCATCATCATCGAATAAAGAGGTATTAATTAACTTGAAAGATTCAAATAGATACCAAACAGATCAAAATGGGAGTCTTATAATTAAGATAAAAATCATGACGTTTGCTCCATAAGTTGGTCGTAAATTCGCAATGAATTTGCGTTTAATATAGAACAAGGAAACTGTCTAATAGTTTCCTTTTGTTAATTATTAGATAACGTTATTTTGTTGACTATTAAGAAAACTTATTATATAATTTGTATAGTGTAAGTAGTTTTTATGATAGTAAGGTGAGTAAAAGTGGCAAAAAAGAAAACAAAAAAAGAGAAAAACAAAAATAAATTTGAATATAGCAATGAGATTATAGGGGTTATTATAATTTTATTAGGTATTATTGGAATACTAGGAACAGGAGTCATCGGTCATATTGTCAGAAGTTTCTCAATTTTTCTAGTAGGAACGTTATATTTAGGGCTATTAATTTTTTTAGTTATTGTGGGAATATTATTAATTTTAAAAAGAGAAACACCCAATTTATTTTCAAGTAGATTGATAGGTATTTATATAATAATTATTTCATTGCTAGTGATGTTACATGTTAAATACATTGAATTAAACGAAACGGAAGGCTTAAAAATTATTACAGAGACATTTAATAATTTGATGCTTTCATTCACAAGCAATACAGCTTTATCTAATGCTGGCGGAGGAATTGTTGGAGCATTATTTAGCTATTTATTCGTTACTTTTTTTGGCGATGGAGCTATAATTATTACTTTTACATTATTAATATTAGGTATTCTTTTATTGTTCAATGTTAGTATTTTAGAGTTAATAAACAAAATAAAACAGATGATTACTAAAATTTGGGAACGTACTACTGATGAAGAATTAGAAGAGGAAGAACAAGTTACCGATAAAGTTAAAGTATCCAATGGTAGTGTTGCAGATGATTTACTTGAACAACCAGCTGTTGTTGTAGAACCAATAAAAGTTGAACCAATAGACGAGGACGTACCTATTGTTAGAACACCACCTAAAATTGTTACAAATGAATTAGTTGAAGTTCCAGATGAAGTGATTATTAACAGTGTAAATACAAATTATCAATTACCTTCTATTAATCTTTTAAATACAGTAAAAAATGTAAGTAATCGAGATAATGAGATTAAAGCCAAAGAAAATATTGGAGAATTAGAAAAAGTGTTAAAAGATTTCGATATTGTTGGAAAAATTGTTCAAGTAAATATTGGCCCAACAGTTACACAATATGAATTAGAAATTAAGGCTGGAACGAAAGTTAGCAAATTGCTTTCTATCCAAAGAGAAATTGCATTGGCATTAGCTGCTAAAGATGTCAGAATTCAAGCACCAATTCCTGGAAAAAATCCAATTGGAATAGAACTGCCTAATAAAATAAATAGTTCTGTATCTTTTAAAGAAGTATTATCTAAAATGCCAGAAGTCAACGAGAAAAACTTATTAGCAGTAGGTCTAGGGAAAGATATTATGGGAAAAGTAAAATGGATGGAAATAAATACAACACCACACTTATTAGTAGCTGGAGCTACAGGAAGTGGTAAGTCTGTTTGTATGAATTGCATTATTACATCTATTTTGATGAGAACAAAACCAGATCAAGTAAAATTGGTGATGGTAGATCCAAAAAAAGTAGAATTAAGTATGTATAATGGGATTCCCCATTTATTATGCCCAGTTGTTACAGATCCGAAAAAAGCTTCCGTTGCTTTAAAAAATATTGTAGTTGAAATGGAAAAACGTTATGATATTTTTGAAAATACAAAGAATAAGAATATCAAAGGATATAACGAATTTTGTGAAACACATCCAGAATATTCTAAAATGCCCTATATTGTTGTTATTATTGATGAGTTAGCTGATTTGATGTTAGTAGCAGCAAAAGAAGTAGAGGATTCTATTATGCGTATTACGCAAATGGCCCGTGCAGCAGGAATTCATTTAATTGTAGCAACTCAAAGACCATCAACAGATGTTATTACTGGTGTCGTAAAAGCGAATATTCCATCACGTATTTCTTTTGCTGTGTCCTCTAGCATTGATTCTAGAACTATTTTGGACTCAACAGGAGCAGAAAAATTATTAGGCAAAGGAGATATGTTATTTCTACCAATGGGCGAAAATTCTCCTACTAGGATTCAAGGAGCTTTTATTAGTGAACAAGAAATCCAAAAGGTCGTTGATTTTGTTTGTGAACAACAAAAAGCTCAATATGATCATTCATGGACAGAAATGAAAAACGATTCAGAAAGTCATAATGATGGATATGAATCTCAAGAAGAATATGAAGATCCATTATATAATGAAATTGTTGATTATGTTATTCAAGCTGGAAAAGTAAGTGCTTCTTTAATCCAAAGAAAATATCGTCTTGGCTATAATCGAGCTGCTAGAATTATTGATTTATTGGAAGAAAGAGGAATTATTGGACCTCAAAACGGATCTAAGCCAAGAGAAGTATTAATAAAAAAAGAAAATATAGAAGAATAAGAGGTTGTTATGAAAAATCAAACAAAAAGAAAAAATATTTTTGCTTGGTGCTTTTTAATCCTCTTAATCATTGGATTATTGGCACTAAATTATATTAAATTTTTTTTAAAACAGAATCCCAATATTGAAACCCACCCTGTAGAAAGTTCTACTCAGAATGCTATTAATACTGCATTAAAGGATATTGTTTATAATTTTAATAATAGTCAAAAAGTAAAAGATTATGCCGAACAAAACATTGTTATGAAAGCTACTTTAAACCAATATTTTATTTATATTAGTTATATCACGGATACAACAATTACTTATGAGTTCTCTTATAATAATTTAAAATTAGATATTACTGTGCAAAATGATATGGATAATTTGGAAAAATTTAAAAAAGTTTATGGAGTATTGATTGAGGCAGTTCAACAAAGAATTGGCAATTCGAATAATATTGATTCTTTAGTTGAACAATTATTTAGTAATGAAATAGAATTTGAAGGAATAACAAAAGAAGTAACAGGACAGACAATTCATTATCAAATGGATATTACAAAAAGATTAGTAGATGAAACCAAAGTCAACTAAAAGTTTAATTAAATTTCTACTACTAATTAGAAAAAATGAAATGTAGATTGTAAACTAGAACATATTTCATTTGTTAAAAATATGGATAAAGAAAGTGCCTTGCTTACCTTTAATACAAAGAAGAAACTAAATAAAAAAAATTACAATATTAAAAATGATAATAAATATATAGAATGGAGAGATAATATGGCGACACCACATATTGAAAGCAAAAAAGAAGAAATTTCTAAAATTATTTTGATGCCTGGCGATCCAAATAGAGCAAAATATATTGCAGAAAATTATTTGACAAATGTCAAAGTGATCAATCAGGTAAGAGGAATGATAGCTTATACTGGAGAATATCAAAAAAAGAAGATCACTATTTTTCCGTCTGGTATGGGAATTCCTAGTATAGGAATTTATAGCTATGAGTTATTTCATGATTATGAGGCAGATTGCATTATCCGAATTGGAACGATTGGAGCCTATCACCCAGATTTAAAGTTAGGCGATATCATTTTAGCAACTCGTGCATATTCAGATTCTTCATTTGCACTCGTGCAAAGTGAGTATCCTAAAAATTATCTAGATGCAAATTCAGATTTAAATCAATTGATTGCCACTACTGCCAAAGAAGAAAATATAAAATATCAAGAAGGAAAGATTTTTACATCTGATGTCTTTTACGAAAAAAAAGGAATGAATCAGGAACGGTTAGAACAATTTGACGTTTTAGGTGTTGAGATGGAAACATTTGGATTATTGCAAACAGCAAGAATTTGTCAAAAAAAAGCTACAGCTATTTTAACAGTTTCTAATTCATTTTGTTTTGACCAGGAATTAACTAGCGACGAAAGAGAAAAAAATTTAAATAATATGATTGAATTAGCATTAAAGAGTAGTTTAAAATTGTGAATATTAGATATACTATAATCAGAGGGAGTTGATCAAAATATGGATTATGAACAATTTGATATGGGGTCTTATCACTTGCATATTATAAAGACAAAAAAATTTAAAACAATTACAGTAGAAGTAAACTTTAGAAGAAAAATAAAAAAAGAAGAAATAACAATTCGAAATTTATTAAAAACAGTATTACTTAGTACAACTCAAAATTTTAAAACAGAACGAGAACTAATTAAGGAAACAGAAAATTTATATGATTTAAAATTAATTAGTTCAAATATGAGAATAGGAAATTATTCTAATTTGTCTTTTAAAGTAAGATTTTTGAATGAGTTATATACAGAAGAATCCATGAATGAATATTCAATCGCTTTTTTAATGGATGTTCTATTTCATCCTAACATAGTAGATAATCAATTTACTTCAGAGGAAGTAAAAAAAGCAAAAAGTAAGCTAGAGAAAAGTATTCAAAAACTTTCTGATAATAAATTGAAATATGCACTAATCAAATTATTAGAAACAACTAAAGATAAACCTTATTCTTATAGTTCATTTGGTTCCATTTTAGATTTAGAAGCAATTACTCCAGCTAGTTTATATGAATATTATAAATCTGTATTACGAGATGATTATGTAGATATTTTTGTAGTCGGAGATGTCGATGTCAGTAAGATGAAAAAGATATTTAAAAAATATTTCAAGGCTAATACATTTAAAAAAGAACAAAATAATATCTTAGTAGAAGAATTACCACCAAGAAAAAGAATAAAAAAACAAATAGAGTACGAAAAAGCAAATCAGTCTCAATTAACAATTCTGTGTACTATGAATGGACTTACTGAATTTGAAAGAAAATACGTAGTACTAGTCTATAATGAAATTTTAGGTGGTAGTTCTAATTCTTTATTATTTGATACGGTAAGAGAAAAAAATTCCTATGCTTATTATGTTAATTCAAATCAAAAGGCTTATGATAATATTTTAATGATTTATTCCGGAATTGAACCAGGAAATTATGAAAATGTATTAAAATTAATTAGAAAAACATTATCAAATATTAATAAAGGTTCCTTTAACGATGATGTTTTAGAAAATGCTAAAGAAACAATTATAGCTTCCATAAAAGCAAGCACTGATAGTCCTGCGGGAATCATTAATACTTATTATGCAAAAGTCTTAGTAGGATCTGGAGATTTTTCAAAAAGAATTGAAAATATAAAACAAGTTTCAAAAGAAGATGTTATTAATTTGAGTAAAAAAATAGCTATGCACACAGTATTTCTTCTAGAAGGAAATAACGAGGAGGATACCGATGAAGAAAATTAAATTAAATCATATAGGAGAAAGTGTTTGGTATGAAAAATTAGAAAATGGATTAGATGTCTATTTATATTGCAAAGATAACTGTACAAATAATTACGTAACTTTTACAACTAAATTTGGTTCAATTTATAATGAGTTTGTTCCGATTGAGGAAAATAAAATGATAAAAGTTCCTCATGGCATAGCACATTTTTTAGAGCATAAAGTCTTTGTTCAAAAAAATGATCCTCAACCAGAAGAATTTTTTGCAAGAAGCGGTGCAATTTGTAATGCTTATACTACGTTCAAAAACACTACTTATCTTTTTTCTGGACCAAATCAATTAAAAGAGAACATTAATTTTCTATTAGATTATGTACAAAGCCCTTATTTTACAAAGAAAAATGTAGATAGTGAAAAAGGAATCATCACTCAAGAAATACATATGTGTGATGATAATCCAACTGACATCATGTATGAAAAAATTCGAAAAAATACATTTTTTCATAATCCTTTTAAAGATAGCATTATTGGAACTGTAGAAGATATTAATAAAATTAACGAAAAAATTTTATTCACATGTTATAATACATTTTATCACCCTGAAAATATGTTTTTAGTAGTAACGGGAAATTTTAATGAAGAAGAAATTCTAAATAGTATTATTGAAAACCAAGCTAAGAAAGAGTATAAGCCATTAAAAGAGATAAAAGTGAAAAAATACGATGAGCCAGATAAAGTTGTGAAGGAAAGACAGATTGTAAAAATAAATACTCCTATTCCAAAAGTTTCTTATAATATCAAAATATCTCTTTCTAATATTGAGATGAATATCAGAAAATATAATTTATATTTATTTATTATTTTCTCTTGTTTATTTGATGATACTTCCATTTTTGATGAAGAAGCAAAGAAAGAAAATATTATCACAAATTCAGTATATTTTAATTTACTAAATTGCGATACTCACTTGCTAATTTCATTGATTAATGAGACTAATTCATATGAAAGATTATTAGAAAAAATAGAAAAAACATTAAGTAATATAGAAATAGCAGAAGAAGATTTAGAAAGAAAAAAGAAAGTTTTGATTAGTAATGAATTATTTAGTTTTGAAAATATAGAAGTCATTAATGATATGATTGTAGATAATATAATATTTGACAATCAAGTAGAACGAGATATCATTGGATTATTAAAATCTCTTAATAAAGAAGAATTAGATTGTATTTTGAAAAATTTAAATTTAAAAAATAAAGCAATTGTTATATTAAAAAAATAAATTTTTATAATAAAATAGAACAATATAAAATAAAGACGAATAAAACTAGTTAGCATCTTTCTTATAAATGAATTACTAGTAAAAAAAAGCAATTTCTTCAATATTTTTTAAAAATTCATCATGCACTTTTAGAAATATCATATATTGTGGGGGTTCGAATTTTGACGGACCTAGATAAAAATTAAGTGTATTTAGGAATACTATATTTTGCATGGTATTCTCTTTTTTCTTTTTAAGCATAAATCTAGAATTCATATTGTTAAAGTTATTAAATTGAAAAGATATTCTTCGTATTTAATTCACATTTTATTTAAACTTTTTAGTAAGTAATTGCGCAATATGAAATAAGTTTATAACCATTTAGCAGTAGGAAATCCTTTAATTGAAATCAATGTAAAGATTAAACTGAAACATATTAGTAAGCTTAATTATGAACCTTCTTTTTAGATAATGAACAAAAATTTATCCAAAATGTTAATAAATCTATCTTCAATAACATCAATAGTTTAAAAATTTAAAAAAAGTATATATTCATTTTCAAAATAATATGTTATAATGATATTACTAGAAAGAAGGTATAAAAATATGACGGTTAGTAGTGTGATTACTGTTATTCAAAAGATTATTGATATTTCCTTAGTATGGATTATTATTTATTCTGTTTTAAAAAGTTTAAAAAACAACGTAAAAATGATTCTAATTTTTAAAGGTGTTATCATTATTGTTCTAGTTAAATTATTAAGTGATTATTTCAATTTAACAACAGTAGGACTTTTATTAGAATATGTTATTATGTGGGGGCCACTTGCATTGATAATTATTTTTCAGCCTGAAATTCGTAATATCTTAGAACATTTGGGAAGACAACAAATTTTAACAAGACATCGAGTTCTTACGATGGATGAGAGAGAAAAAATGGTATATGAAATTATGAATGCAATTGAATATTTAAGAAAATCCCGAATTGGTGCATTAATTGTAGTAGAAAGAGATGTTAGCCTACACGATTATATTGAAAGAAGCAAAGCTATTTACGCTGATATTTCTTCAGAATTATTAATTTCAATCTTTTTTCCAAGAAATCCCTTACATGATGGTGGAGTAATTATTCAAGGAAATCGAATTACTAGTGCTGGAGCAGTATTTCCCATTAGTTTAAATACCAAAATTAACAAAAGACTTGGGACTAGGCATAGAGCAGCTTTGGGAATTAGTGAAGAATCTGATGCAATTGCCATTGTAGTAAGTGAAGAAACAGGAAAGATTTCTATTGCAATCAGTGGAACATTAAATTATAATTTATCTATTGATGATGTTAGAATGATGTTAGTAGAAGAATTAAAGCCAAAACATGAAATTTTATTAGACGATGAATTTGAAAATGAAGATAGTAGTGAGGATGGTGAGAAAAGATGAAATTAATTAAAAATTTCTTTCGAACAATTGCAGCTTTTTTTCGAACTATCTATAATTTATTAGATAAGTTTATCATTGTACCCATTACTAAATTTATTTTATTAATCAATGATAAATTTGGAAATCGTACAGATCGTTTTGAAAAATGGATTACAAAAAAAAATACTTTAATTTTTATATCTTTAATTTTAGCAATTTTATTATTTTTGTATGTTGATAGTGAGTCAACAGCGATCATTACCGATAGTGCAGAAGTATTATATGGTCAAAAAGTAGAAGTTACTTATAATAATAATGCATATGTAATAGAAGGATTACCTGATAGTGTTGACGTAACTTTAATCGGAAGAAGAGTAGATTTATACTTAGCAAAACAATTATCAGGTGGAGTTGTTACAGCAGATTTATCCGGATTAGGAGAAGGAATGCATACAATTAAATTAGATTATGATTGCTCAATCACATCCGTAGAATATAAGTTAGACCCATCAGTAGTAAATGTAACAGTTTATCCAAAAGTGTCTCAAACCAGAATAGCTACAATTGATTTAATCAATGAAAATAAACTAGATAAAAAACTATCTATTGACAATGTAGAATTAAGCAATTCAGAGATTGTAATCAAAGGAGCCGAACATGTGTTGAGTGAAGTTGCTACAGTAAAAGCTTTGATAGACGTTAGTAAGATTGCAAATCCTAAGATTGGAGTTTCTACTTTAGATAATAATGATATTAAATTAGTAGCTTATGATTCTTCTGGAGAAGTGATCAAAGATTTAGAAATGGAGACCTCTGACTTAAGTGCAAAAATTACAATTAATTCGCCAAGTAAAGAAGTACCTATCAAAATAATACCAACTGGTGATTTAGAATTCGGAAAAGCAATTGATACAATTACAACCAATATTTCCAAAGTCACTATATATGGAGATCAAGATTTGTTGAATAGTTTGGAATACATTCCTGTAGAAGTAGATATTTCTAATTTGAATGAGGATAAAAGTTATGATGTAATTATTCCAAAACCTGCTGGTATTAAAGAAATAAAAGAGACCAATTTGAAAGTAAATATTACAGTTGGAACTGAAGTGACACGTGAAGTGGAAGATGTTTCTATCGAAGTAATCAATTTAGATTCTAAGTACAAAGCAGTGGCAATAGGAGAAAATTCTAGTAAAACTAAAGTGATTGTAAAAGGTACAAAAAATGTAGTAGATGCATTAGAAGCTTCCATGATAAAAGCTCAAGTAGATTTAGAAGGTTATAGTGAAGGAGAGTATGAAGTAACAGTTAAAGTAATTGGAGAAGATAATAAAGCAACTTATACTCCAAAGACAACAAAAATCAAAGTTCGAATTAGTAAAAAATAATTATTTATATAAAAAAGTTGCTTTAAACTTGAAGAGACTTATAAAAAAAGAATCGTCAAGATTCATTATTACGCTTAATAAAAAGAGATTAGCTTTTATATTTTTCAAAAAAAGAGATTATCATAGACTCTAAATTTCAATATGATAATCTCTTTATAAATTTCAAGTTCCCTTAATCTTGATGAAACTAAAAAGTTTCAAATAAAATGGAACTTTTTTTGAACGTAAAAACAGAAAAATTCAATTCCTAATTCAATCTTTTTCACTTTACCACCTGACGACATATGATAACATCATTTGAGACTTTTTGGTAAAATAACAACTCAAGACATTATCACAGAATAACCAGATTTAAAATAATTTTTTAGCAATTTTCTTGTAATAAATTTTAAAATAAGTTATACTTAAAACAAGAATGTGGTGATAGTATGTATCTAAAGAGTATTAAAGCTTATGGTTTTAAGTCTTTTGCCGATAAAATTGAGATTAATTTTGGACCAAATATTAACGGAATTGTAGGACCAAACGGAAGTGGAAAATCAAATGTGGTGGATGCAGTTCGCTGGGTGTTAGGAGAACAATCTATTAAGTCGTTACGAGGAGAAACTTCTACAGATGTTATATTTTCAGGAAGTAAGAGTAGAAAGCCGTTAAATAGTGCTTCTATCACTTTAGTATTTGATAACACCGATTTATATTTACCAATTCAATATACAGAAGTATCTGTTAGAAGAGTGATGTATCGAAGTGGAGAGAATGAATATTATTTAAATAATGAAAAATGTCGATTAAAAGACATTACCAATTTATTAACAGATAGTGGTGCAGATAAAGAAAGTTTTAATATTATTGGTCAAGGAAAAATTGATGAAATTTTATCTACAAGGCCAGAAGATAGAAGATTAGTATTTGAAAGTGCTGCAGGAGTACTAAAATACAAAAAAAGAAAATTAGAAGCAATAAAAAAATTAGAAAGAACCAATCAAAATATTTCACGGGTAAATGATATTTTAAATGAGTTGGAAAATAATATTTATCCATTAGAAAAACAAAGTTTAAATGCCAAAAAATATTTAGAATATAAAGAGGAACTAACAGATTTAGAAATTTCTTTAATGGTTCATGATATTCACTTTTATAATCATCATACCAAACAATTAAAAGAGAAAATAGACAAATTAAAAGATGAACTAATTCAATTATCTAGCAGTCATTCCTCTTATGATATCGATATTTTAGAAAAAAAAGACCAAATAAAAAAAATGGAAAGTGAGATAAATTTAAATCAAAACGCTTTGCTTGAAGTTATAAAAAGTATTGAGAAAATAGATGCTGATATCCGAATTTTAAAAGAAAGAAAAAAATATACTGAAGATTCAAAAAATCATTCTGAGCAAGATGTACTACTACTAAAAGAAAATATTTTAAAGCTAGAAACTTCTTTAAACGAATTAAAAAATGATATCTCAAAATATCAAGAAAACATAATGATAGTACAAAATCAAAAAGAAAATTATCAGAAGAAATATCAAGAATTAGTAGATAAAAAAAATCAATTAAACAATTTATTAGAACAAAATCAACGAGATAAAACAAAATTAAAATATAAAATTGATTATTTAGAAAATAGTATTCAAAATAATCAAACGCTTCCTAGTTCAGTGAAAAATATTTTATCGAACAAAAGATTCATAGGAATTCATAACGTGATTGGTAAATTATTTGAATTAGACGATCAGTATTATACAGCAATTAGTATTGCCCTAGGTGGAGCTGCAAACTATATAGTAGTAAATACAAGTAGTGATGCCAAAGAAATAATACACTATTTAAAAGAAAACAAGTTAGGTAGAGCCACTTTTTTTCCAATTGATACTATTAAACCGAGATACATTGACGAGACTTTTTTAAACAAAGTGAAAAATATGGATGGATTTATTGGAATAGCTTCTTCTTTAGTGAGATGTAAAGAGATCTATCACAATATTATTTTAAATCAATTAGGGAACGTAATAGTAGCCGACAATTTAGAACATGCAAATCAATTCAGCAAAATGATGATGCATCGCTATAAGATTGTAACATTAGACGGACAGCAAGTAAATGTAGGTGGCTCTATTACAGGTGGAAGTATATCTACCACACGTAATTTAATTCAAGATAAATATGAATTACAAACAAAAACTATGGAGCTAGAATCATTAAACCAGAAAGAACTAGATTTAGAAGATAGTCTGAAGAATGTGGTAACGGAACTTCAGAAGTATGAACAATTTATCCATGCTAATAAAACAAAAATATTAGATATTACCGAAAAAATGAATCAAAAATCAAACGCTAAAGAATCTCTTTCATCCCAAAAAGAAAGTTTAGAAAGAGAGTTAAAAGATATAATATCTATTTCGAATCATAATACAGATCATGAATTAGAAAATTTAATGAATATGTATTATAGCGCCATTGAAAATCGAGATAATGTTGAAACTATCCTAGAAACATTAAAAACAAAAAAAGTAGAAATAGAACAAAATATTATTGAAACAGAAGAATTGTCTAAACAAGATAATTATTATATAAGTACTAAAGAGAAAAATTTAAAAGAATTAGAAATTCAATTAAATACAACTAATATTCGCTTAGATAATTTATTAATTTCTCTTGGTGAAGAATATAATATGACTTATGAAGCAGCAGTTTCAAAATATAATTTAGAAGTAGAAGAAGAATTAGCTCGTAATAGGGTTAAAGAATTAAAAAATTCAATTAAAGAATTAGGCTATGTAAACATAGAAGCAATTGATGAATATGATCGAGTAAAAGAACGTTATGACTTTTTAAACGGACAAAGGGAAGATTTAAAAAAAGCAGAGAATACTTTATTAGAAATTATTAAAGAGATGGACGATGTAATGAAAGAAAAATTTGTTACTACTTTTGAAGCGATCAGAAAAGAATTTAAAAAAGTTTTTCGGGAAATGTTTCATGGGGGAGAAGCAGAATTATTATTGACAGATCCAGATAATATTTTAGAAACAGGAATCGAAATTCAAGCTGTGCCTTCTGGTAAAAATTTAAAGAGCCTATCTTTATTAAGTGGCGGTGAAAAGACATTTACAGCAATTTCTTTATTATTTGCAATACTAAATGTTAGGCCGGTACCATTTTGCTTATTAGATGAAGTAGAAGCAGCCTTAGATGATGCCAATGTGGAAAGTTTTGGAAATTATCTAAATAAGTATCGGGATACTACCCAATTTATCTTAATTACTCACAAGAAAAAAACCATGGAGTTTGCAGATATATTATATGGTATTACGATGCAAGAATCTGGGGTTACCAAACTTGTTAGTGTCAGACTAGAAGATATTAAAGAAAATAATTAAAAATTATAAAACAGAGTAAGGAGCTTTTTAATATTTGTTAAAATACTTCTTTTTTCTTTTCCTCTTAATTCATTGATTAGAAGGATTTAATTTTAAAATACACTTAAATAATTTTTTTAAAATATTTCTTCTTTTTTTTACATATAATCATTTTTATGTTATAATGTCTTAGTTACTGTGGGAGGAAAAAATGAAGACAGATGATTTTGATTTTAATTTACCAGAAGATTTGATAGCACAACATCCAATTGAAAAACGTGATCATTCTAGGATGATGGTTTTAGATCGGAAGACAGGAAAAATAGAACATAAAATATTTTCAGATATTATTGATTATTTAAAACCGGGTGATACATTGGTATTAAATGATACAAAGGTAATTCCAGCAAGACTTTTCGGAGTAAAAGTAGAAACATCAGCTCATGTAGAAGTATTACTATTAAAAAATATTTCAAAAGATAAATGGGAAACATTAGTAAAACCAGCAAAAAGAGTTAAGATTGGTACCGTTGTATCTTTTGGAGAGGGAATTCTAAAAGCAACCTGTGTTGGAATAGGGGAAGAAGGAATCCGAGAATTTGAATTTAGTTATGATGGCTTATTTTATGAACTATTAGATAAATTAGGTACGATGCCACTTCCACCTTATATTAGAGAACAGCTCTCTGATCAGCAACGTTATCAAACAGTATATGCCAAAAATATAGGAAGTGCTGCTGCTCCAACAGCTGGATTGCATTTTACCAAAGAACTATTAAAAAAATTAGAACAAAAAGGAATTACCATTTGCTATATTACACTCCATGTAGGACTAGGAACTTTTCGACCAGTGAATGTAGAAGATGTTACAAAACATACAATGCATTCTGAATATTATAGAATGTCTAAAGAAGTTGCCGATAAGTTAAATTTAGCCAAAAAAGAAGGAAGAAGAGTGATTGCAGTAGGTACTACTAGCACTAGAACCTTAGAGACCATTATCAAAAAGTATGGGCATTTTCAAGAATGTTCTGGATGGACAAATATATTCATTTATCCAGGATATCAATTTGGAGCAATTGATGGGTTAATTACAAATTTTCATTTGCCAAAATCTACTTTAATTATGTTAGTATCAGCACTAGCTAGCAAAGAGATTATTTTAAGCGCATATTCTGAAGCTATAAAGCAAAAGTATCGATTCTTTTCTTTTGGAGATTGTATGTTCATCCAATAATAAAAAAGAATTTTCATGAAAAGCTCTATCATAGAATTTAAAGACATGATTTAAAAATATAAAATAAAAAAATTTTAATAAAAAAAAGGATTTTTAAAATTTATGTAGAATATTAATATATAGAGGGTGATTGCCATGGCCTATATCGATGAAACAACGATTAATGCAATTAGAAGAAAACATCCTATTAAAGAGATTGTAGAACGATATGTTAGTTTAACAAAAAAAGGAGAAGATTATTGGGGACTATGCCCTTTTCATGCAGATAATAATGCATCTATGTCTGTATCACCTAGATTAGATATGTTTCAATGTTTTGCTTGTAAAAAAGCTGGGAATGTTTTCAATTTTATTGCCCTAATGGAAAATATTTCATACGGAGATGCAATTCGTTTGTTAGCAAAAGAAGACGGCTATGAGATAGGAAGAAGTATTCAAAAAGAAGATCCTCATATAAAAGATTATGAAATTTTCAAGCTAGCAATGAAATATTATCAAAATAATATTTATAGCAAATTAGGAGAGAATGCTATTTTATATTTAAGGGATAGGAAAATTGATCGAGAAACGATTCAGAAGTTTGAGATTGGACTGTCCATTTCTAAACAACCATTAACGCCATTTTTATTAAATAAATATCCTTTAGATAATTTGATTGACTTAGGGATTTCCAACACCGATGGAAAAGATATTTTTAACGATCGCATTATGATTCCAATTCATGACATGAATGGAAACCCAATTGGATTTGGTGGTAGAATTTATCAAACAAAAGATAGTAGTAAGTACATAAATACAAAAGCTACAGAACTTTTTGATAAAGGCACGATTCTTTATAATTATCATCGTGCGCATAATAAACTTACAAAAGATGAATCTATCATTGTTATGGAAGGATATTTTGATGTGATTCGAGCATCAACAATAGGAGTTAACAATTGTGTTGCACCAATGGGAACTTCTTTGACAAAACAACATATTCAGATTTTAAAAAAAATAACAAATCATATTATTTTATGCTTTGATGGAGACGAAGCAGGCAAACAAGCAACAATTAGAGCAATTCCATTGTTAGAACAAGCTAACATGGATGTGAAAATAGTTCGGCTAGAAGAAAAAGATCCAGATGAATTTATTATCAAACGAGGAAGAGAAGCATTTTTACAAAAAATAGCCAATCCACTTAATGCACTTGATTTTAAAATGCAAGTATTAGGAGAAGATAAAAACTTAAATGATACAAAGGAAGCTAGTATTTACATTGACGAATTACTTCAAGAATTAGCAAAAGAAAAAGATGAGATTTTAGTAGAACTTACCTTAAAAAAAATAGCTAATCGTTTTCAGATGGAATATGAAACATTAAATCAAAGATTTATTAAATATCAATTAAAACAAAAATCAATTCAAAAAACAAATAACCCAAATATTAAAAAGGAACAAAAAACACCAAATAAGTATGGACAAGCCACTAATAATTTGTTATACTACATGATTATATCAGCTAATGTGATGGAACAAGCAGAATCGCAAGTGATGATGATTATGGATAATAAAAAAAGAAGATTATTTAATGAAATTATTTATTATTATCACAAATATGGAGAATTAGTAGTTGCTGATTTTATTACTTACTTAACGACTAAAACAGATGTTATTGATACCTTTTGGGAAATTATGAATCAAAACTTAAAAAAAACGTATTCAAATGAAGAAATTGTTGATTATATAAAATGTGTAAATGATTATTATAAAAAAAATATTATAGATAAATTAAAGCTTGACTTAAAAAAAGAAACTGATCCAATGAAACAAGCGAATATCTTAAAAGAAATAATGAAGATAAGAGGAGTGAAAACCAGTGATTGAAGAAATTAAAACTTTTGAAGAAAGAAAAGAAGAATTAATTAAAAAGGGAAAAGAAAATGGATTTATTACTTATGAAGAATTAGCAAATGGTTTAAAAGGATTAGAGATTGATAGTGATGCTTTAGATGATCTATATAATTCTTTAATTGAAAATCAAATCGAAATCGTAAATGATGAATCTGAAGTTGGTTCTGGTGGAGACGAAGATTTTGGTGGAGATATCGAAGAAATCTTAAAAGATAATAGTATTGCCAAAGAACTATCTATCAACGATCCAGTTCGTATGTATTTAAAAGAAATTGGTAGAATTAGTTTATTATCTTTAGAAGAAGAAACTAAACTATCGGAACGAATTGCTGAAGGCGATGAAGAAGCAAAAAATATTTTAGCAGAATCTAACTTACGTTTAGTGGTTAGTATTGCGAAAAGATATGTAGGACGAGGAATGTTATTTTTAGATCTAATTCAAGAAGGAAATATTGGTCTTATGAAAGCGGTAGAAAAATTTGATGCCAATAAAGGTTATAAATTTTCTACTTACGCTACTTGGTGGATTCGTCAAGCAATCACTAGAGCAATTGCCGATCAGGCAAGAACAATTCGTGTTCCAGTTCACATGGTGGAAACAATTAATAAGTTATCCCGTTATCAAAGACAATTAACATTAGAATTAAATAGAGAACCAACCGATGAAGAACTTGCGAAAAAGATGGGAATGGCAGTAGATAAAGTTCGTGAAGTAATCAAAATCGCTCAAGATCCAGTTTCACTAGAAACACCAATTGGAGAAGAAGATGATTCGCATTTAGGAGATTTTGTGAAAGATGAAAGAAGCATGTCTCCTGAAGAATATACAATTCATGAATTATTAAAAGATGAAATTAGTGATGTTTTGCTTACCTTAACAGAAAGAGAAGAACAAGTATTAAGACTTCGTTTTGGACTTGATGACGGCTCATGCAAGACATTAGAAGAAGTTGGACAAATGTTTGGTGTCACCAGAGAAAGAATTAGACAAATCGAAGCCAAAGCACTAAGAAAATTAAGACATCCATCTAGAAGTCGAAAGCTAAAGGATTTCTTAAATGATTAAATTATCAGATAGATTAAAAAAAATAGCGGATTATGTGAATGATGATAGTTCTATGATAGATATTGGATGTGATCATGGACTGTTAGATATCTATCTTATACAAAAGAAAAAGAATATAAAGTTGATTGCTAGTGATGTCAATCCTAATGCTTTAAATAATGCAAAAAAAAATATAAAAAAATATGGGCTAGAAAATAAAATTACAACCGTTCTTAGCAATGGGTTAGACGAAATTGATACAACAGGTGTGGATACTATCATAATTTCTGGAATGGGTTCCCATACAATTGTAGGAATCCTATATAATCACCTAAGAAAAATAAAAAACGTAAAACAGTTAATTATTCAAAGTAATAATGACCTAGATTTTTTAAGATATAAATTGACAAAGATAGGTTATTACATTGAAAAAGAAGAATTAGTAAAGGATGCAGATATTATATATACTATTATTCAGTTTCGACATGGCTATCGTTTTTACACTAAGAAACAACTGTATTTTGGGCCATATTTATTAAAAGAAAATAGTAACTTATTTCAAGAAAAATGCCAACTAGAATTAAAAAAGTTGGAACAATTTTATCCAATGATTCCCAAAAATCATTATCATCACAGAAGAAAGACTTATCAAAAAATTAAAATGCTTAGAAAGATATTGAATCAATAAAAAGCAAGACAATAGTATAAAGTATTTCCATAATTAGCTATTGATAAATCTTAATATGCTTTTTTACATTTTATAAAATAAGTGTAAAAGTTTTAATTGATGCAATCCTGGAGATTGACTTGGTAGTGATGTTTAGAGTGCAGAAACGTATAGTGATTACTATGCCTATCTAATAAATGATTCTAAAAAAAGTATTAAAAACTAAATTTTAATTACAATTTTTTCACTTATAGTGAATTTTGCTTTCTACAATTTGACAAAATGCATAAAATATGATAGAATGATTAACACATGGTGCATTATTCTAGTCATTTGTGCTAAAGGAAGGTAGGGCTAAAAATCTACTAATTGTGTAATGATACTTTGTACATTTGCTTCTTTCGCCCAGATTGGGGCGGTGTATAATTTAAAGATCAAGGAAGCTTTATAACGGCATATAGAGTAAGTCCTTTTTCTGCATCGAATTACCAATAAAACACATGTCGTGAGTGAATAGCGTGGGATAAGTAAAGATAGTATTTGCAAAATTGTCATTGCTTGATGCTTTGAAAATCTATTTGCAAAAGCGAATAAATTTAGATTTCAAATGTTAGGGAAAACCTCTAGAGTGTATATATTATAAGTGTTGAAGTGCGGACCGAATGGCAATCGAGTAATTAAAATGGTGACATTTAGTTATTTCCTTTAAATAGAAATAGCCGGTGGGTAACCTAAGGTAGGAAATAGAGAAATTCAACTCGACCTCAGCCGTAAAATTAATTTATAATATACCATATTGTTAGTTTAAACAAGGAGATAAATATGAAAAAGGATAGTTGGATTCCTATTATATTTATACTTACCTTTATTTTAGCATTCGTATTTGGTGCCATATCGAATCTTGTATCAAATATGAATGCTTTATTATTAGGTATTTTGTTAATTGTGATTATTTTAATAGGAATTATATTTGATATGATAGGAGTAGCGGTACTAAGTTGCGAAGAGTCAACCTTTCATGCTAAGGCATCTAGAAAAATAACTGGTTCAAAAGAGTGTGTTCAATTAATAAAGAAAGCAAACCGTACTAGTAGTATTTGTAATGATGTAATTGGAGATATTTGTGGCATTGTTTCTGGAAGCATTTCCGCTTCCTTGGTAGTTTTATTATATGATACGCCATTAGTAGCCATTCTTCTAACTGCAATAGTTTCTGCTTTTACAGTAGGCGGAAAGGCAATTGGAAAAAAAATAGCTATCGATCATTGTGAGGATATTACGTTTATAGTAGGAAAATTGTTAAGTAAAACAACTGTTAAGAAAAGAAAAAAATCAAACTAATTGATCGGTTCCTCGATTAGTTAATTTTTTTCTTTTAAAATGAGAAAAAATTTGCTATAATAAAATCATGAAAGAGGGATTTCTATGAAAGAACAAATGAAAGGAAGTCATCTAGTTTCTATTTTTCTTATATTTTTTATTATTATTGGCCTAATTGCAGGTTTATTTTATTTCAATATAAAAAAACACGCTAGCATTACAGTAGAAGCAGTAGTAAAATATATAGGAAATGACTACATTGTTGTAGAAGATGAAAATCAAGAAGAGTATTCATTAAAAACAGAAGAGGATTATAATGTGGGAGATAAAGTTTCTTTTGTGATAAAAGATATCAAAAAAGATTCAAACCCAAAAGAAGGAACAGTAGAAAAAATAGACACAATTAGTAAAAGTGTTCATTTTGTTATTATGGATAATAATAACAAAGAAAATGATGAAACTACTACTTCAAATGATGAAACAACTACAGAAGCAGAGAATAAGAATGCAACCCAACAAGATACTACTTCAAATGCTTCTATTGAAACAGAAGATTCGGTAGTTACTTATTTTGAACAATTAAATAAAGATATAGATAGGTATAATCAAAATAGAAGTTTAGGGCAAACTATAAAAAAGGGGTTCGTAACAGCGATAGATTTTCTTTTTTATGGTGGAACAATAAAAGGTTATACTTTCGACTCATTAAGTAATAAAGCAAAATTAAAAGTACTAAAATTAGCTTTTTCAATAGACAGCAAAATCGAAAAGTATTTTCCTGGGTATAAAGAAGAAATATCTACTACAAGTAGTAAAATTTATACAAATGTAAAAGCTAAGGCAATAGAAGCTTATTTGGATATTACAACAAAAGTATGTCAAGAACAATCAGACACCTGTCATACAGCTAAAGAAGGACTTGCTGATTTGAAAAAAAGTTTTTCACTCACTTGGGATTTTATTAAAGATATTTCGGGAGTAGGAATATCTAAGTTAAAAGCATGGTATGAAGTTTGGAAGGAAACCGAATGATTGATCAAAAATTAGCTCTAGTTCCTCATCAACCTGGTTGTTATTTGATGAAAGATAAAAATGGAATTATTATTTATGTAGGAAAATCAAAAAATTTAAAGAATCGTCTTTCTTCTTATTTTAAATCTAGTCATACTGGAAAAACAGCAATGTTAGTCAGAGATATTGTAGATTTTGAATATATTTTAACTTCATCAGAACTAGAAGCATTATTGTTAGAAATTAATTTAATAAAAAAACATGATCCAAAATATAACATTTTACTTAGAGATGATAAAACATATCCTTATATTGAAATTACAAATGAAAAAGTATTTCGCTTATTAGTAGTAAGAAACCCTAATATCAAAAAAAGTAAAAATACAAAACTATTTGGTCCATTTCCAAACGTAACAGCAGCTAGAAAAGTTGTAGATATGATAAATCGTATTTACCCATTAAGAAAATGCCATACTTATGAAAAAAAAGAATGTTTGTATTATCACATTCATGAGTGCCTAGGGTATTGTACAAAACAAGTAGATGATGAAACAATGAAAACAATGCGTAATGAGATCGTTTCTTTTTTAAACGGGAATCACGCTATTTTAACTAATAAATTAAAGAATCTAATGGAAGAATCATCTTCTAAATTACAGTTTGAAAAGGCTTTAGAATATAAGGAATTACTAGACTATATTACAGTAACTTTGGAAAGACAAAAAGTAGAATTAGATGATAATTTGGATCGAGATATTATTGGATATTATACAGAAAAAAATTATTTATCCATGCAAATCTTGTTTATTAGAGGTGGAAAACTATTAGATCATAGTAGTGCTTTGTTTCCAATGATTGATACATTAGAAGAAGAAATTACAACTTATATTTCCAAATTTTATGATAAACATAAAATGAAACCAAATGAAGTATTAGTACCAGATATTGTCAATAAAAATATGTTAAGCGAAGCATTTGATCTAAAATTTGTAACCCCTATAAGAGGGAAAAAGAAGCAAATGTTAAATTTAGCTACAGAAAATGCGAAAAATTATTTTAATGAACAATTTACTTTTATGATACAGGATGAAGAAAAAACGATGGGAGCAATTAAAACTTTAGAAAAGCTATTACATATTGATACAATTAGTCGAATAGAATTATTTGATAATTCTAATTTATTTGGTGATTTTAACGTATCAGGAATGGTTGTATTTATTGATGGCAAGCCCGCTAAAAATGAATATCGTAAATTTAAAATTACAAAGAATATAAATGATGATTATGGTACAATGAGAGAAGTTATTTATAGAAGATATTTTAGAGTATTAAAAGATCACTTAGCACCCCCTAATTTGATTATTGTTGATGGTGGAATCGGCCAATTAAATGCCACAAGAGAAGTACTTTCCTCTTTAAATTTAAACATTCCAACAGTTGGCTTAAAGAAAAACGAAAAACATAACACATCTGAGTTAGTAGGATTACATCCAATTCAAGTGATACCAGTAGATAAGAAAAGTAGTTTATTTCTATTATTGACCAAGATGCAAGATGAGATGCACAATTTCACAATTAATTATCATAGGCAAATCCGAAGTAAAGGAGCACTTGCTAGTATTTTAGATAATATAGAAGGAATTGGTGAAACTAGAAAAAATAAATTATTAAAAAAATATAAAACGATTTCTAAAATGAAGGAAGCTAGTATTGAAGAATTAAAAGAAATTTTACCAGAGGAAGTTTCTATTCATTTTAAAGAAATTTTAAATAGCATGAAATAAAAATTATAAGAAAGGAATGAAGATGGATAATAAAATAGAGTTAGAAGATTTGCTGTTGATAAAAGTAGATAAGAATAATTTAAAACATTTAGAATATTTAAAAAAATTATTCCAAAATAAAGAAGATAAATCGATGGATTTCTTAGGCCAATTAGATCAACAAATTGATGATAATACCTTTATTGTTCAAAATAAACATGATAAGAAAGTTGGTTATTTTGCAATGTCAAAACCAGTGATTAATTATTTAGGATTATCCTCTATTAGCCTATATTATACGATAGAACCAACTTATCGATCTAAAGGGTATGCAACGATATTACTACAAGAGATGAGTCAGTATCTTTTAGAAAAAAACGATATGTTAGTTTTAAATATTCATAAAAAGAATTTAGCCTCAAGAAGAGTTGCTGAAAAAGCAGGATTTCAATTAGAATTTACTAGTGATGAGGAAGAAGAAGAAATTTATACTAAGTATGCACAGAAACAAAAGAAAATAAGAAGGTGGTAAGTGTTTTATGAGTAAAATAAAAGTAATGGATGAACTACTGGCCAATAAAATAGCAGCAGGAGAAGTAGTAGAAAAATGTGTTTCCATCGTAAAAGAATTAGTAGAAAATAGCATTGATGCAGGTGCTACAGAGATTAAGATTGAATTAAAAGAAGCTGGTATTAGAGAAATTAAGGTAATTGATAATGGGATAGGCATGGATTCTAATGATGCCTTATTAGCTTTCCAAAGACATGCTACTAGTAAGCTATACAATGTAGATGATTTATTTAATATTTCATCTTTAGGTTTTCGTGGTGAGGCTTTACCTTCCATTGCTTCCGTTAGTGAGGTCATCTTAAAAACTTGTCAGAACGATATTGGTTCACTTATTCATATAAAGGGTGGTCATGTATTAGAAAATACTTTATGTGAATCTAGAATAGGAACTAGTATTACAGTAAGCAATCTTTTTTATAATACACCGGCTAGATTAAAGCATTTGTCTAGCATTTATTCAGAACTGGCTAATATTAGTGACTATATCAATAAAATGGCTTTATCTTATCCTAAAGTAAAGTTCTTATTAACTAATGACGAAAAAGAGTTATTAAATACGGATGGAAGTGGAAATTTATTAAAAGTCATTAAAGCAATTTACGGCCTAGATGTTACGAAAAAGATGCTATCAGTATCTAGCGAAAATGAAGATTATCATGTATCAGGATATATCTCTATGCCCGAAGTAAATCGAGCTAGTCGCAATTATATGACTACAATAGTAAATGGAAGAGTTATTAAAAATGCCAGTTTAAACAAAAGTATTAATGAGGCTTATAGTAGTTTTAAAGAAGATACAAGATATCCTATTGTAGTTTTAATAATTGAAACGGATCCTAGTTTAATTGATGTAAACATTCATCCTTCTAAGTTAGATATTAAGTTTAGTAATTTTGAAGAATTGAAACAATTAATTAACGAAATGATCATTCAAACAATTCGTGGAAAATCATTAATTCCTAAAATAGAAAAAAAAGAGTCCAAGCCCACAATAAAGTATGAAAACTTATCCTTAGATTTAGAGAGAAATATAGTCTCTGAAGGAGAAAATACGGATGAAGTTGAGTATCAAGCACGTTTATCTAATTTAGTAAATTTTAAAGAATCCTCTAACTTATGGGAAGAATTAGAGAAAAAAAATAATCAGGAAAATAAACAACCCTCTCAAGAGGAAACAACATCTTGTATAGAAGAAATATCATCAGAACAGGATAAATTGCCGGAGTTATATCCTATTGGATTAGCTCTTGGAACCTATATAGTTTGTGAGAATGAAAAAGGAATTTATTTAATTGATCAACATGCAGCACAAGAAAGAATTAATTATGAAAAATATTCTTATTTATTATCACACCCATCGAAAAACACAATCGACACCATTGTTCCTATCATAATAGAATTACCTATGAACGAATTTTTAATCATTAAGAAAAATTTAGAGATATTAGAAAACTTAAATATCCATGTAGAAGAGTTTGGCAGTAGTTCTTTTCGAATTACCACTCATCCAACTTGGTTTTCTAAAAATAATCCAGATAAAATAATCCAAGGAATATTTGAACAAATTGTAAAGGAAGAAAAAAATTTCGATTTAGCTAAATTTAATGATCATTTAGCAGCAACGATCGCTTGTAAGGCTAGTGTAAAGGCCAATACTAGAATTACGAAAGAAGATATGGAAAGTATCATCAATCAATTAAGAAGATGCAACAATCCCTTTAATTGTCCACATGGAAGACCAACAATTATTGAATTTACCATTTATGAATTAGAAAAAATGTTTAAAAGGAGTATATAAAAAAAGAGTAAGTATTGAATAATAACACTGTTAATAACTATCTATTAGCAATTACCAATCCAAAAGAAAAAGAGGATAACAGGCAAGATTTATAAATCAATATTTTATCTTTTTTTCATCTCTCGTTAAATAAATCTTTTTTTTCTAATTGAATTTAGATTATTGTATGTAAGCAAATATTTTGTTATAATAAAGAAAGAATGGATGTGAGTTTATGAATGGAAAATTATTAAAAGTTGTTCAATATAATCTAGAGTTTGGATCAAAAGAGCGATTTGTAAATGTTTTTAGCTGTTTTAAGCATAAACCAACTAGCAATTTGTATTTGATCTATGCGGATGTTGATACAAAATATAATATAATTTATTATGGTAGTGCTCATATTAAATAAGATTCTATTCTTTCTATGCAATGTCGCAATCAAAAAGAAGAAGAAATTATCAAAGAATATATATTTAAAGTCACAAATCAGGAAGCAATCGATGATTTTGAAGTGATTCCTTTGGATAAAGTAGAAAAAATTGAAATTATTGCTTCTAATAAATTTGAAGTAAAACCGGAAGTGATTGCTTCTTTAGTAGAAATGACATTACCAAAAAAAGATGTAAGCAAAGAAGAAAAGAGTTCTAAGCAAAAGAAAAGAAAATCAAAAAAAGGACTTGTATTTCTACTATTAGCAGTCATATTAATTGGAATTGGTGGCTATTATTATTTTTCTACTTTACCATCAAAGAATATGGTTGCAAAGCAAATTATTTGTGAGAAAGAATATTCTCACAACGATTTAAAAGCGACAGTTTTTGAGACAAATACTTATAATTTTAATAATCAAGATATATTAGAAAAAGTAGATACAACAATGATTTATCAATTTGAAGAATCAGATTATCAAGAATTTATTATGAAAGGAACTTATTACAAATATATGCCCGATTCCAATACAGAAGGTGGATGGGATAAGGATGATACTTCTTATACATTTAAAGTTATGATAAAAGAAGAAATTGATGCTAGTTACAATAAACCTACTGCGTATGAGGAAGTACTTAGTTATTACAAGAAAGAAGGCTATACTTGTAAGGAAGATATAAAGTAGGGATAATATGAGCAATTTTTATCTTTTATACGGCCCAGATAAATCTTTTCTTCAGCATGAGTTAGATAAATTACTATCAAAATTAAAAATAAAAGATATCATTCGATATCATATGGCAACTAGTAGTATTTTGGATGTTGTAGAAGATGCATCAACGATTGGCTTATTCAGTTCTAACAAAGTAATAATATTAGAAGATTGTTATTTCTTATCTGCAAATAAAACAATTGATGATCTAGAAGTTTTAGAACGTTACGTAAAAAAATATAATCCAAACAACTATTGTATCCTACTAGCTTATACAGAAAAAATAGATACTAGAAAAAAAATATATAAATTGTTAAATGAGAATGGAAAAATAATAGAATTAAAAAAAGTTGATCAAGAATATTTAAAAAAATATATAGAAGATATTTTAAAACAAAAAAACTATCAAATGGAAGATATAAATTATTTTTTAGATAAAACAGGAAGTAGCTTATCCAATATACAAAATGAACTAGATAAATTAATGATGTATCGATTAGAAAGTAAAAAAATTGTTCGAGAAGATATAGATAAAATCACTATGTTATCTGTTGAAGATGAAATATTTTCTTTATCGGACGCAATTATTGCAAAAGATGTTTCTAAGTCATTAAAACTTTTAGAAGAATTTTTAAATAAAGGTTATGATGAGATACAAATGATTATGTTATTAGCAAGCCAATTTCGATTTTTATTTCAGGTGAAAAGATTACAAAACAAAAATAAGTCTGAAGGCGAAATTGCCAAAATATTAGAGGTAAATCCTTATCGCGTAAAATTTACAACAAAAAAGTTATACACGTATTCAGAAGACATGCTGTTAGAGTATATTCAAAAATTAGCAAAAATGGATCATGACATCAAGTTAGGAATTATGGATAAAAAGTTAGCATTAGAATTATTCGTTATTGAAAATCATTACTGAAAGGACGAAACAGATGTTAAAGTCAAAAAAAAATAGTTTTAAAATTTTAAAACTAGGAAGAAAAGAATTTGTTTTTTTGGTCATAGTATTTGCATTTTGTATGATGGTAATGGGAAGTACTTATGCCTATCTTTATATGAATGGTCAAAAAGCAAATACTATGGTGGGCAATTTAGGAACTGTTAAAATTGAACTTTCAATAGAAAAAATAGTACCTAGTACAGAATCCCCTTTGGTACCATTACTAGACGATGCTTTAGAAAATGCAATCATTGGAACGAACGGAAGTAGTGCTTGCATAGATAGTAATTCTAATCTATCCTGTCAAGTATATAAAATTAACGTTACAAACACAGGAAAAACGAATTTAAAACTAAAAAGTACAATTACTTTAACTTCTAATAATTCTAATTATACAAATTTAAAATGGCGGGAATTAGAAAATCCTACAACGATAAAATCCAATTCCATAATTCATGGAATGGAAACATCCATTTTAGATGATAGTCTGATTTTAAATCAAGACAAGACAGAAAGTTATTACATTGCCGTATGGATAAGTGAAATAGGTAGTAATCAAATTTACTATGATTATGGTTCCTTTCAAGGACTCGTTCAAGTAAATAATTCTGAAGGAGATGGGACTACCGCGATATTTGGTGGAGAGTAATACCTCAAATAAGTATCAAGACAAACTTGATACTAGCAATCGTATTTTTTCTAAGAAAGAAGGAGTAAAAATAAGTAATTTCAAGAAAAAACAAAAAAATACTTGTGTAAGAATATAAATTATGGTAAGATAGATCTGGCTTTTCAAAAATATTCACAAATACTGATTTATTTCTTCTAGTGCTTAAATATTTAGGTGAAGAAATAAAGAAGAAGTATTTGGAAGCAAAACAAAGGAGGAATTAATTTATGGCAGTAGTATCTATGAGCTACTTATTAGAAGCAGGGGTACACTTTGGACATCAAACGAAAAGATGGAACCCTAAAATGAAAGAGTATATCTACAATTCTCGTGACGATATTTATATTATCGATTTACAAAAAACAGTAGAAAAAATGGAAGAAGCGTATGAAGCTTTAACAAAAATTGTATCGGAAGGTGGAACAGTTCTTTATGTTGGAACTAAAAAACAAGCTAGTGAGGTATGTCGTGATGAAGCTACTCGTAGTGGTATGTATTATATGACAGAACGTTGGCTTGGCGGTACATTAACAAACTTCAAAACCATTAGAAGAAGAGTAAAAAGATTAGATGAAATCGAGAAGATGGAAGCTGATGGCACATTTGATAAATTACCAAAAAAAGAAGTAATCGGTCTTAAAAAGGAATATGATAAGTTAAACAAAAACTTATGTGGTATTCGTGAAATGACAAAATTACCACAAGCTTTAATTATTGTAGATTCTATGAAAGAAGAAAATGCAATTAAGGAAGCAAAAAAATTAGGAATTCCCGTATTTGGAATTATTGATACCAATTGCGATCCAGACATGGTAGATTATGTCATTCCAGGAAATGATGATGCAGTTCGTGCAATTAAAGTAGTTTTAGGAGCTTTAACAAATGCAATTGTTGAAGTAAAAGGTGGAACGATTGTGGACTATGTAACAGAAGATGAATCAAGAAAGTCTGCAAGAGTACAAGAGAAAAAAGAAAAAAGAAATGAAGCAAAATTTTTAGAAAAGAAAGAAAAAAGAAATGAAGTAAAAAATGAAAAGCCAGAACCAGAAAAAATTGTAGAACCTAAATTAGATTTAACGATTCTTACAGTAAACGAGTTAAGAGAGTTAGCTAAGAAAAAAGAAATTAAAGGTTATTCTAAAATGAAAAAAGAAGAATTAATTGAAGTTTTAAAATAGAAGGGATGTGTATGTATGATTAGTGCAAGCATGGTAAAAGAATTACGTGAAACTAGTGGAGCAGGAATGCTTGATTGTAAAAAAGCTTTAGAAGCTACAAACGGCAATATGGAAGACGCTATGAATTGGCTAAGAGAAAAAGGAATTTCTAAGGCTGCAAAAAAGGCATCTCGAATTGCTGCAGAGGGGTTAGCACTTGCTAAAATAGATGGAAATAAAGCAGTGGTTGTAGAAGTAAATTCCGAGACAGACTTTGTAGCAAAAAATGAAGAATTCAAAACTTTAGTAGATGATATAGCAACTGTTATTTTGAACAACAATGTTATAACGGAAGAAGAAGCCCTAGAATTAAAATTAAATGGGAAAACTTTATCAGAAGTAATTTCAGAAAAAATTGGTACAATTGGAGAAAAGTTATCATTTAGAAGATTTGAAGTGATTACAAAAGAAGATAATCAGGTTTTTGGCACTTATTCTCATATGGGTGGCAAAATCGTTACAGTAGTGGTTATGGATGGTGATGATACAGAACTTGCAAAAGATATTGCAATGCAAGCAGCAGCAATGAAACCATTATATTTAAACCGTGACGAAGTTCCTAGCGAAGTAATAGAAAAAGAAAAAGCTATTTTAATGGAACAAGCAGAAAATGAAGGTTTAGATGAAAATAAATTACCAATGATTGTCAATGGTAGATTAAATAAATACTATGAAGAAGTTTGCTTAGTAGATCAAGCATTTATTAAGGAAAACAAAGTAAAAGTTTCGAAGTATGTAGAATCTAAACATAGTAGTATTATTAGATTTGTTCGTTATGAAGTTGGAGAAGGAATTGAAAAAAAATGTGAAAACTTCGCTGATGAAGTAATGAAACAAATTAATGGATAAAATAAGAAGGGTACTAGCAAACTAGTATCTTTTTTCTTCTTTTAAAGTAACAATATTTAAAAAAAGTACTTCTTTTTTTAATTTTTATATAGGATTTAAATAAATATAAATTTTGTTCATTCAACAAAAACTAAAAAAATAATATCATCAACAGTATTTGAAATAAAAAATTTTTAGATAATATTGATTTATAAAAAGATAAAAAAATACCAGATGATAAAAAAGCAATTGATAAAAAATTAAGTATTTCAAAACACGAATTCTAATTAAAAAAGTAAAAAATTTCAAACAAAAAACACCTAAAAAAATGATTGAAAAAAATAAAAGGATATGTTAAAATAATTGGAAGATTAGGGGGAAATAAGATGTCAGATAATATAAATAAGAAAGAATTTCAACAAATTATAAATCATTTTTATCAACAAATGACTCAAGGAGAAAGTGTTCAAGATATTCTACTAGATTATGATCACGAAAAATTAAAACAATTAGATCAATACGTTCTTAAAAATTATGAAACATTGAATCTGATTCACATTGAACGATGTGTTTCATATCGAAAAAAAATTATCTTAGAAACGACAGTTGGAATATTTCTACTAGATAAGCCAATGGATTTAAATAGCAAAAAACGTATGGAATCATTAAATCATGATAATCTAAATATCCTAGAATTTTATGGAATAATATCCAATAATGATTTTGGTTTTTCTCTACCTAAGTATGATACTAAAATAAAGATTAGAAAAAATTATTATAAACAAGATTTTCTAGCCTCAAAAAATATAATCACTGATTTTTTAATAGCATATTTTCATTGCAGAATGATACAAGAATCAGAAAAGCAAAAACAGTTATTTATTTCTTTTAATAAAAATAACAGTAATTTTCAAAAAAATAGATCAATTCCATTAGAATGTTTAAATCATCCAAATTATCATGATTTTACTAAAACAAATGAAGAATATGCAAAAGAATTACAAAATATATATGATAATTATTATCAGTTTTCTCAAAATCAAGCTTTAATTTTTACATTTATTATTTTTAATCATGATCTAACAAAAATAGATTATATCAAAAAGAATCTAGAAGAATTTAAAAAGTTTGTTATAAAGAAAGCTAGTAAAAAAATGAATACAAATAAATATATTTATCGCGTATATGATTATTTAGTTGATTCAGGCATTAGAAATCTATTCACCAAAGAAGATTTACAGAAGATGTATCAGATGAATGTTTCTTATTGGAATAAAGATAAAAGCTTTTTTAGTGGGATTGCCCATACAATAAAAAATACTAGTCCAATGATTCGTTTAAGTAGAAAAGATGAAAAAAAAGTTCATATACGTTATCTAGATTATGATCTATATGAAGAAACACCTGCTAAAATATTAGCTAATGCTGGAAATCAAAAGTTTCTAAATACTTTTTTAATGCATAATAAAACGATAGTAAAATTATATCAACGCTATTACAAAAACTATCAAAAAGCAATAGATAAAACACCAGAGAAAGATAATCTATACGATTTTATTCAGTGTATGTTAAGTACGAATAATTTACTAAAAATTTATGATAATCCAAATTTTAGTATTCAAGAGGTAAAAGCATTAATTAGTTTTGGCACCTATTATGATAAAAAAACTCAACAAAATATTGAGATGGTTCAAGAATTTGGTAGAAGAAGGAGCATAACCATTTATAACACAATCGTAAAGTACCAAAATAATACATTAGAATTAGAAAGTATTTTAAATCGTTTAAATTTAAATAAGAATACCATTTATTCTTTCATCATAGAAGACAAATTTTTATTTGCGATTGAAAAAGAAGGCGTATTAAATATCCTAAACGATTGTTTTCCAAATTCGATTCGATTATTTGATATACTCTCTATTATAGATGAGGCAAATACTAGAGAAATATCTCTTTACGAAATGTTAAAGGAAAAAGAAATATCATCTAGAGTATTTAATGGGCTTAGTGAGAATGTTTGGTTAAGAAATTCAAACACTATAAAAGAAGAATTTGAAAAAAAGAATCAAAAGATAAGAAAACGATATTTGAATGCACTAAAAATTGGTTATCAAGTTTTAGATGATCCCACTTTTTCTTCAAAAAAATATGAAGAACAATTCTCAACATATATTGATTTTTATGAGCTATTATCATATTTAGAAGGAACAGAACTTGAACAGCCATTAATGGAAAAAGCATTTTCTTGGCCAGACGAAAAAAATACTATCTATAAAAAAATGAAAAAAAACAAATAAAATATTATATTGATTGACGATAGAAATACTAACCAGTTAAAATGGGAGAGTATTTTTTTCTAACAAAAAAATCTATTACAAAAAAAAGAGTCAATAATTAACTCTCTTTGATATATAATTCATGATGTTTGGAATCAATCATGATTTCACTATTAAATTTAATCTTATCTAGAATAATATTTTTAGCAATTAAAGTTTCAACATTTCTTTGAACATATCTTTTGATAGGTCTTGCCCCAAAATTTGGATCGTAAGATTCTTCAATAATTTGATTTTTAGCCTCTTCTGTTAAATGAATTTTAATATTTTTGTCTTTTAGACGAAGTTCAATCTCTTTGATAATTTTATCTAAAATTTCATATACAACTTGTTTTCCTAAAGAGTGGAAAATAATAATTTCATCAATACGATTAATTAATTCAGGTTTAAAAGTATGACGTAATTCTTCCATAACTAAAGCATGTGCATTTTCTTGATTTTCAAGGATATATTCACTTCCTAGATTAGAGGTCATAATAATAATAGTATTTTTAAAATCCACAGTTCTTCCTTGACTATCCGTAATTCTACCATCATCTAAAATTTGAAGCAAAATATTAAAAACATCCTTATGTGCTTTTTCAATTTCATCAAATAAAACAATAGAGTATGGATTACGTCTAACCGCTTCGGTTAACTGACCACCATCATCATAACCAACATATCCTGGAGGAGAACCAATTAATCTAGCAACAGAATGTGGTTCCATATACTCACTCATATCAATACGAACAATATGACGTTCATCATCAAATAATTCATAAGCTAGCGTTCTAGCGACCTCTGTCTTACCAACACCAGTAGGTCCTAAGAAGATAAAGGAACCAATTGGCCTATTTGGATCTTTAATACCAGCACGAGCACGAATAATTGCCTCACTAACTAAGTGAATAGCTTCTTCTTGACCCATAACCCTTTTTTTCATATTTTCTTCTAGATTTAATAATTTATCACGTTCACTGCCAACTAGTTTTTGAACTGGAATAGCAGTCCATTTAGAAATAATTGTTGCAATAGACTCCTCATCCACCGTATCAGACAAAATATCCGATTTATTTTGTTTCATCAATTCTGCTAATTCAGACTCTAACTTTGGTAAAACCCCATGTCTTAATCTAGCAGCGGTTTCTAAATCATAATTATTCTCAGCCGTTTCTAGCTTGTAATTTGTCTGTTCAATTTCTTCTTTTTTCTTATTAATTAGATTATTAATTTTCTTTTCTTCTTCCCAATTCTTACTAATCGCATCTTCTTTTTCCTTTAAAGTACTTAATTGTTTGTCTATTTCTATCATTCTGTTTTTAGATAGTTCATCCTTTTCTTTTTTTAAGGCTTCTTTTTCAATCTGAAGTCGCATAATTTTTCTAGTTAAAGTATCCAAAGAAGTAGGAACAGATTCCATTTGAACTTTAATAGTAGCACAAGCCTCATCCACAAGATCAATAGCTTTATCTGGTAAAAAACGACTTGTAATGTAACGATCAGATAAAGTAGCCGCAGCAATTAAAGCTCTATCTTTAATATTGACTCCATGATATACTTCAAACCTAGATTTTAATCCTCTTAAAATAGTAATAGTATCCATTACAGTAGGTTCATTGACCTGAACTTTTTGAAATCTTCTCTCTAAAGCACCATCTTTTTCAATGTATTTTCGATATTCATTTAAGGTAGTAGCACCAATACAATGAATTTCCCCGCGAGCAAGCATTGGTTTTAGCATATTGCCAGTATCCATAGCACCTTCAGTAGCACCAGAACCCACAATCATATGAATTTCATCAATGAACATAATAATCTTACCGTTAGAGTCTTTTACTTCTTTTAAAACAGCCTTTAATCTCTCTTCAAATTCACCACGATATTTAGCACCAGCAATTAAAGAACCCATATCTAGTTCCCAAATTGTTTTATCTTTCAAACTATTAGGAACATCTCCTTTAATAATACGACTAGCAAGCCCTTCAACGATAGCTGTTTTTCCAACACCAGGTTCTCCAATTAAAACAGGATTATTCTTGGTTTTTCTTGATAAAATTCTAGTGATATTTCGAATTTCTTCATCACGTCCAATGACTGGATCAACTTTTCCATCTGTGACAGCTTTGGTAATATCACGACCATATTTTTCTAATGGTTTTTCTTCTTTTTCCGGGTAATTTTGATTCATATTTATCCCTTCCTTTCTTTATATACTATACATTATAGCACTTTTTTAGCAATTGTCAATGACGATTGCTAAAAGGTTAGCAATTTGTTAAAAAAATTACTTGACATAATAGAATTTTAGTGTTAAAATAATTAACCAATTCAAAGAGAATAGATAAAAAGAATAAAGAAGCAAGTAGGCGAGGTGAAAAAGATGGATAAAAGAAATTTAAAAACTAGAATTTTTATTGGTGTTATTTTAGTAGGAATAGGACTCTCTTTTTTAATCAATGATTTTTTAGTAGAGCGAAGAGAAAGAGTATTTAGTAGTATGAATTTAGAACTTACAGAGTTAATGCTAGCAGATACAAATCAAGAACAGAATGAAGTTTCTACTCCAACCGTAACAGCACAAGAAGAAATAACTCCAGAACCACAACCTAGCGATTATGAAACTTATATTGGAATATTAGAAATTCCAAAAATTGGTTTTAGCAAAGGATTTTACAAAAAAGAATCTTCTCTTAACAACGTGAAGTTTAATCTAAAAATTTTACCTCAATCAAATTATCCAGATGAAGATAAAGGAAATGTAATTATCATAGGTCACTCTGGAAATTACAGCAATAGCTATTTTGGAAATTTATATCAATTAGAAACAGGGGATACCGCTAGTATTAGCTATAATAATAAAAAATATATTTATAAAATTGTAAACATTTACACAGATATAAAAGATGGAACAGTTACTATTTATCGGGATGAAACAAAAAGTTGTTTAACATTAATAACTTGTACCAAAGATGATGAAACAACACAGACTATTTATATATTAGAACGTATCAGTGTAGAATAAAATAAAGGAGGTTTTGGTTATGAAATATACAACAATTTTTGAAAAAATATTATGTCTTTTCAATTTAGTAAGCGAATCTTGGCTATATATTGCTTTTATTGGAATTACAGCCATTTTAATCATTTTATTAGGATTAAAAAAACTAACTTCTAAGAAATGCTTTCTATTAATGAACCTAGCTTGTGCTTGCTTATTTGGATATATGATTTATCAGTATTTTGATCCATTAAGTAAAATGACCGATCAACTAATAGATAATCTATTTACAAGCTTTTATTTTCCATCAGCTTATGCATACTTATTTATATTAATTGTGATGGATGTTGTTACAATAATAGGGGTATTGAATCCTAGAAAAGAGAAAATTTATAAAACAATTCATGGAACTTTCTTCATTGCCATTAATTTTGTTTTAACACTAGTATTAGAAATGATTGCTAAAAATAATATTGATATTTTTTCTAAAAAATCATTATTTTCTAATACAGATTTGATTACTTTATTAGAATTTAGTATGAATCTATTTGCTTTGTGGATAATTGTTTTAGTAATCATTTATGTTGTAAATATTTTAACAGAACATATGATAATTGCAAAAGAAAATAAGGTTTTAAATACAAAACCTGCAAATACATCTATCCCAATTCAAAATACTTTAAGCGTTGAGTTAGAACCCGAAAAAAAAGAAAGTATTTCTCTTCCAGAAAAAGAAACTGTTTCTACAACTGCTTTTACTCCTGATACTGTAACCAATCATTTTATTCCTACTTTTGTTGATCAAAAAGAAGCTAGTACAATGGACAATATCAAGAACTCTTATATTCAAAATAATTCAAACACAATAACAACATCTATGGAAAATCAACCATCACTTGCTCAAACGACAAATAACAATTTCAGTTATCAACCTTCTTATTCTAATGTCAAAACAAATGATACTGTTTTTGATTTAAGTTCATTTATTCCTAAAAAACAAGATATCCGCCCAATTCAATCATTAAATGACAATCACACAGCTGAAATTTTTGATCAAATATTAAAAAATGAATTACCATTCATAAAACAAGAGTCTAATTTCCAAAAAGAAGCACCTACTACTACTATTGAACAAGAAAAAGATCATTATACATTAAATGATTATCGAATCTTTAATAAAATGTTAAAAGATATTCGTGAACATAATCAAAGCAATTCAATTAGTATTGATAAGAATTTAGAATATCGTTTAATTACAAAGTATTCTACAGAAACTTATAATATGTTCAAAAAAATGCTTAAAATATATTCAAATTAGAAATGGGGAATAATATGAAAGAAGTAATAAATTTTATAAAAGATATAAATGGATGCTATTTAGTATTAAATATATTATTTCTGATTTGTTTATATTTATATCTAAAAAATAACAAAGTAAGTAAGCTAAAAAAAAGAATTATTTTTATAACTTTCTTTTTGATTAACATAATTACTTTTCCCTATTTCAATGGAGTTATTCAAAGCATTTTTAGGCTAAAATATCTATCTGTAAAGATGTATTTACTAGTAGTTGCAATTACTAATTTAATCACTTTATTTACCCTAAATAAAAAAATTAAGTTAGGATATTCTATTATCAATTATACCTTATTTATTTTAATAATAATTATTTTTGGTTCTACTTTAGCAGTAGTACTAGGAAACCAATTTGAAGAACTTTATATAATGGATATTAGTAATGCTGTAACATTAATTGATTTAAGCTTTGTTATTTTCATTCTTTATTTGATTATTTTAACTATTATTTATATAGGTTATTATCTATTTTCTAATCATTCTATAATAACAAAAAAAGAAATAGTTCAAAAAAAAGAGATAATAAAAAATTTTGTACAATTAAAACAAGAGAACAAAAATCTTAAAAAGCAAATTTCAAAAGAAAAAACTCCAATATCAATATGGAAACAGAAACCAAAAAGCAAAAATTTAAAGAATGTAGAAGAACAAATTTTAACCTCGGAAGAATTATTGAACTATGAGAACAAAAATCATTTTTCTATTCATGGAGTAGAATGTGGAATTATTTTTGAAGATAGCAATCCAGAGAATATTATTAAAAATTATCATATCCTATTAAATGATATTCATGCTAAATTAGTAAATGGTTTTACCTTAGAAGAAAATCACTTATTAAAAAGTATTTGTACAAAATTACAAACAGGAAATTTAAATGGTATTGATTTAAATAACGCGAATGTTTTAAATCGAGTTAGTATAGAAGAGTATAACTTTTTAAAAAAAATAATAGGAGTCTAATAGAAGCTTAAACTAATAAGTAAACACAAAAAATGAAGTGTTTACTTTTATTTTGTCAGTTCACTTTTTAATAGAAGTATCTATTAATTTTTTGCCAAATTTCTAACAAAAATATTAATACCAATAATAATAAAAATAAATAATAAAAGAAGACAAACATAAGGAAAAACAGAAAAACTAAACTGATAAAAGATATTGGTATTTTTAAAGATTTTTAAAGATAAGAAAATAATAATTCCAGTAATAATAGTTGGCAATATTTTTTTACTAGTTTTCTTAATACTATGAGTAATATAATAAATGACTAAGGATAAGCAAATAACAGAATTCAAAATCCATTTGATATAAATGAAGTTTTCAATGCGATCAATAAAATTAAATAAAGATATCTTTTTTAGAACAGTGTATTCTGGATATTGATAAAGATTACTTAAATAGATTCCTAATGAACCTATAGTAAGAAAAGTAGCAATAAAGATAAACAGAAAAGCTAAACTATAAAAGAAAAATAAATAATTAATTAATTTTTGATTATCAGTAACTTTATTTTTTTCTATTATTAATAGCATAAAAGTAGGAATTACATTTGTTAAGGTTAAAGTAAATCCCCCTGTTAATGGCTTTTGAATTCCATATTCTAAGAATGGTTTTATATTACTTGATTCAAAATGTGGAAGGATACCAAAGGTGCTAATTAGAGTCAGAAAACAGATAATCCCTAAGAAAACAATGGAGACTCTAGTAATATTTTCAATACCTAAGCTTACATTATAAACTAGAATTAGCCCAAGAAAAATCATAAAAACCAAAAGAGGAGTTTCATCTAAAAATTGAGAAATAGCGAAATTGCTAATATTATAAATTAAAATAATGCCAATACATAAGATTAAGAAATTGATAATAATATTTATAATAGTTCCTAAATATTTCCCAAAAAGAAAGTTTATTTTTTCTGTGATGTTTAATTCTGGCTTATAATTGAATATAAAAATAAATAATAAAAACGGAAGCAGTCCCAATAAATAGGAAATAATAACAGAAAGATAAGAATCTACTTGTGCTATTTTTGTAATATTATAAGTTCCAATTCCACTGAATAAAGAAAGGATTGGAAAACAAATTAAACAGGAAAATTGAATAACAGTAAGTTTGCTTTTATTCATGATAAAGACCTCCATTTAAATTTCCTTTTTCAATAATTTCAATCTTTGATTTTACTTCAATTTCTAAGTTAGGAAATATTTTTTCATACCATTCATCTTTAATGGTTTTATAGTATTTTGGATCCTTTTTATAGAATAGATCCAAAAAGCCATAAATATCACTATTGTATTTCAAAATAGTATCTTCGATAGAGTTTTTAATAGTATCTTCAATCGTTTCATTTAATTTCTTTTGAATATCTTCAATCGTTTTTTTCTTTTCTAAATCACAATCATAGTTAACTTCCGAAATAGCAGATTTTCCTTTAATAGAGATAGTTATTTTATTATTTTTAGGATCTGCTTCTGTTTTAACAGAAGAATCAATAATTTCGTTGACAACATATTGATTGTTTTGATAATTAGTTTTAATTAAAGTTGTTTGAGTATTTCCCATTACTAAATTATAAACAAGACTCTCTTTTTCTGATAAATATCCTAATAATTTATTATTTTTAAATACACCAATATTAGAAATGACACTAGAAGCATCCTCTGTAGTACTTTCAATATTTTTAATATCTTCTCCTTCTTTTGGATTGCCAGTTACCTCAATAGAAGGAAGCGCTATTTCAATGTTAGGATTTAGGTAATCATTAATGAGTTCATGATAAGTAATTAGATTGGCATATCCTAAGTACATATTATTGGCTTTTAAACTTTCTAAAATATTTTTAGAAGAAATATTTTCTAAAGGAGTAGTGACTTCTAGTATCTTGTCGATTTTACCTATTAAGACATAAAATTCACTTCTAACTTCTGGATCTCTAGCAATAAAATCTAAGATAGTATTTAATTCCTCTTCAGCAACTTTCTCATCAATAATTAAAATATCCATTTGGGCTAAGTAAAGTTTTCTTGGGGATTCCTTAATAACTTTACGAAAAGCTTCTTGCATAGAATTCGCACTTGAGGTATAGATAATAAAATCAGGTTCTTTACTACTAGAAGTATCTTGTTGTTTTTTTGGATTTACCACTTCAGCAGTTACTTTATAAGTATTTTCTTCTTTTGTAATACTAATTCCACTGACAATAGCTAAATCATTTAATTCACGATAGTTATAGCAACCAGTCAAAAGAAAAAGAATAGGTAGTATTAAAAAAATTTTTTTCATTTGTTCACCTTCTTATACTTTGTAATATTGTTAGATAAAAATTTTTCTCTTTTATCTAAATCTTTAGCAGGAAATTTGATAATACTATTTTTAAGTCCAGTTTTAGAAAGCGGAGAAAACGGAGCAAAGTAAGGAATACCAAAAGAGTGTAGAGAACATAGTTTAATAATAAAGTACATCATAGCAATTACCACTCCAATAATTCCCATGAAACTAGCACCTAACATAAACAAGAGGCGATACCATCTTACTCCATTAATCATTTCTGGTTCAGTAAATAGAAGGGAAGATAAGGCAGTAATAGCAATTACAATAATCATAATGGGAGAAACAATCCCAGCATTTACAGCAGCCTCACCTAAAATTAAAGCACCAACCGTCGATAGAGCACTAGTAGTAAAAGTAGGGCTTCTTAAATCACATTCTCTTAATATTTCAAAAGCAATCATCATAATTAAAGCTTCAACAAAAGCAGGAAATGGCACGGTAGAACGCTGAGAAGCAAAACTAACTAAAAGTTCAGTAGGAAGCATTTCTTGATTGTAAGTAGTAATAGCTAAATAAACAGCAGGAGTAAACAAAGTAATAAAAAAAGCTAAATAGCGAATGATTCTAGTCAAAGAAATATTGATACTTTTATTAAAAGCATCTTCAGTGGACAAAAATAAATCATTCATTACAATAGGTAAGATCAAAGCAAATTGGGAACAATCTACCATAATGACGATTCGACCACTTAATAGAGCTTGACATACTTTATCTGGTCGTTCAGTAGAAAAAATAGTAGGGAAGACACTTTTATTTTCTTTTTCAATCAAATTCTTAATAGTACCAGAACTAATAATCCCATCAATATCAATTTCTTGAATAATATGGTTAACATAATCTACTACTTCCTTTTTACAAATACCATTCATATAAATAACATTAACTTTAGTCTTAGTATATCGTCCCACTTCATTAGATTCTATCCATAGATTATTGTCTTTAATCCTTCTTCTAATCAATCCCATATTTGTTTGCATATCTTCTACAAACGAATCCATTGCCCCTCTTAGAGCATTTTCAGTTTGAGGTGCAGCAATACTTCTTGAGAGATCCCTTTTTGTTTCTAGTGCAAAGTAGTATGGACTATCTTCTAATAAAAGAATAGTAAACCCATAGTTCAAATAATAACAAATATCATCATAAGTATTTATTTTTTTAATTTTAAAATTATCAATTTCATTTAAAATAATACTTTCTAAGTGATTCGTTTTTTTATAAATTCGATCAATTCGATCGAGACTTCTTATAATAAAATCACTAATTTTATCTGAAGAAGTTAATGGTTCATTATAAATAACATATACCTGTTTTTTACAAACATATTTTTCTCTATAAGTAATATCATCAGATTGTTTGGTATCTTCTTTTAATTGTTTTACTATTTTTTCAATTTCTTTCATATTCTTCACCTTATTCTTAGTATGAGAAAAATATAAATTTTTATCCTTTAAAAATTTTATTGAAAAAAATATTTTTTTATGATATTATTATCATGGTAAGATAAGAATATTTTTAGAAAATAGTGTATATAAGAGTTATAAAAAAATGTAAAAAATTTGAACAAAGAGGTGCTAGTTGATATGGAAAAATACTTAACGAAATTAAAAAAAATAATAGATAAAATTGGAAAACAAAATTTTTTTCTAATTGTTTTTATTTTAATTACATTAGGATTAACAGGCCTATATCAAACTTTCTCTTTATATACAGCAAGTAATGGAGTAAGTATTTTAGATGATTTAAAGACCTATACGTTTATTCTTTCTAATAATGAAGAAAATACTATTACAATTGCAGCAGGGAATAGTAAAAAAATGATGATGACAATAACAAACTCTGAAGAAAAAAATTTAAAATATGGAATTTATTATTCTTCTAGTAGTGACTTATCAAATGTTAGTATAGGGCATTTACCAACAACAAATAATCTTCCAAAAGGAATAATAGAAGGTAATACTAGTTATGTAGTATCACTCCAAATTGATAACAATTCTACTAGTGATGTAACCATTTCCTTTGGTGTAAAATATGGCTTTATTACAGGTGGTGAATTAGTCAAAGCTGATAATCAATATTGGCTAGAAGAAAAAATAATTTACCTAAATTCAGTAAAACCAGGTAGCTATGTTTCTTATATGGGAAATAATGGTTGTGATTCTAGTACTGGTGCTTGTGTTGGAAGAAACGCCAATTATACGAATGACACGAATAGGGGATATTGTGGTGACTCCACTTACAAGTTTACTGAAAATGGATGGAAGCTAGCGTATATTCAAGATGATATTCCCTACTTAATTAGTGGTGGTTCTCCTGAATGTATGTGTACTAACTCAGATGGAACTACTTCTAATTCTAGTTGTTCTAGTTACGAAACCACCAGTGGAACTCCCAATCATTTTACTAATTTAGACAGCAAATCTTTAACTTATTGTAATAGTAGTTATGCTTATAATAATGTTTGCAATAGTGATAATGCTAGAAATTTGAATGAAGAAGATTATCAAATGATAACGGGTAGCACTGTTTCAAGTTGTAGTAATGTTCCAGAAAGTACTGCTTGTGGATATCAAAATTTATTAATAGATAACGGGGGTTATTATTGGCTTAAAAAATCTACTCCAACCACAGGAAATACTTACTGTTGGTATGAATATGCCTCTAGTGTTGGTTATAATTTTTTAGGTGGTGCAGGTAGTTCTTATGCTTACGGTGTCCGTCCCGTTTTAAAATTAAGATCAGATATTGAAGTTGTAGGTGGAGATGGAACTTATAAGAAACCATATCGAATTACTCCAAATGAATTAAAAATTACAGATCTATCAGGATGGGGCAACCATGGGATCAATTATGGGGCAACTCTAGATACAACAAATGGCACCGTTACAACCGATGGAAGTAGCAATTATGTAGATGCTGGACTTACGAATTATGACTTTGGAAGTAGTATCACCTTAGTAGTGAGAGTAAAAATTAATAGTTTTTCATCTGAAAATTGTCTTCTAGGAAATTGGGAATCTGCCGGTGGGGGTATCTATGCAAACTCTAGTAATTCTGGTACAAATCATTTTTGGTTTAATTTTCATATAGATGGAAGCTATCGACATTTTGACTCTACCTATGTTCCAAGCTTAAATACTTGGTATACAGTAGTTGCTACTTATAACGGTACTAATTTGGCTATGTATGTAAACGGAACTGCTACGTCACTAGATACTTCGGTAAGTGGTTCAACCAATTCAGTAAGTGGAAAAATAACAGTTAGTTCTATGCCATTTCATATTGGAAATAATCCTCAACCACTAGGAACATTATATGAACCAGCATCAGCAACTTATGATTCTGTCCTAATCTTTGATCGTACTTTATCTGCTGAAGAAATTGCTGAGTATTATAGCGGAGAAATTACTACAATTGATGAAAAAGATTTATTAGTATATTATAACTTCAAATAGAAAGGATAATCTTTGTATTATCTTTTTTCTTATCCCTTTATCACTTGAAATGATCAGTATTTTATTAAAAAATAGAAAAAGAAATTGTTTTAGTAAAAAAAATGTTATATAATATTAATAAAAGAATAAGAAAGGATTTGATTGGTATGAATACAATTGGTGGATATTTCTTAAACAAAATGACAGATGGAGTTAGTATTCAAGAAAATGTAATTACTGGTAAGAAATTCCGCATTAGTATTTTAACAGAACGTTTAGTCCGCCTAGAATATACAGCTAGTGG
>JALEZJ010000042.1 GCA_022772985.1 Erysipelotrichaceae bacterium
CGAAAGATAAAAAACTAGAAATTCATTATAGAATTAAAAAAAGTGAAGTATTAATATAGGTAAAAATACGAGTTGCTTCCAAGCAATTTTTAAAAATAAAATTAGGTATCACAAAAACAGGTCATACTGGTATAGTGATCCTATTCCTTTTGTAGAGGCAGCTGAAATTGGGACAGAAAAGGTTATTAAAGAACATTCCACAATTGGAATTGTTGTTACTACAGATGGTTCTATTGGGGAAATTCCTAGAAATGAATATGTTCAAGCGGAAGAAACAATTGTTAATGAGCTAAAGAGTATTGGAAAACCTTTTATAGTTGTATTAAATTCTGTTCATCCAATGCTTCCAGAAACAGAAAAATTAGCCAATAACTTAAAAGATAATTATGGTGTTCCTGTTATTCCAATTAGTGTTGAAAATATGCAAGAAAGAGAAATGCTTGGAATATTAAAAGATGCTTTATATGAGTTTCCTATTGAAGAAGTGAAAGTAAATATGCCAGAATGGATTGCTATCTTAAACCATGATCATTATTTAAAAAAAGAGTATATTACTAAAATTAGAGAAAGTGTAATTGAAATTAATAAGTTAAAAGATATAGATAATATTACGGCTGGTTTTAAAGATAGTGAATATATAGAAAAAAGTTATATTTCTGAAGTAGATACATCTAAAGGAGAGGTAACCATTCAATTGGATGCTCCAATGGGATTATACAATCAAGTTTTGAATGATATTATAGGTACTAATATTTCTTCTAAAGCTAAAATGCTAGCAATGTTTCAAGAGTTAAATGAAGCTAAGAAAGAATATGATCAAATTAAAGGGGCTTTAAAAATGGTCAAGCAGACTGGCTATGGAATTGCAGCACCAACTTTGGCTGATATGAAACTAGAAACGCCTGAGATTATTAAACAAGGTCCTCGCTATGGAGTAAAATTAAAAGCAAAAGCTCCATCTATTCATATGATAAAAGTAGAAGTAGAATCTACTTTTGAACCAATCATTGGTAGTGAACTTCAAAGTAAAGAATTAATCAACTATTTAACAAAGGATACTAATAGTGATAACATTTGGAAGAGTGAGATATTTGGTCGAAGTCTTGATGTTATTGTTCAGGAAGGTATTCAAGCTAAATTATCAATGATGCCAGATAATATTCGTTATAAATTAGGGACTACTTTAACTAAAATTATTAATAAAGGCTCTAATAATATGATTGCTATTGTTTTATAAAAAATACAATGATTATAACTATCATTGTATTTTTTATAAAACAAAAACCAATTAGTCCTGATAAAACTAATTGATTCGAGTTTAGAAAAAAATTGAATGGTTTTCTAATAATCTGTATTACCTATTAATAAAAATTAATAAATAATACAATTATTAAATAACTTTAAATAAACATTATCAGTGTTTATTACAATTTCTTATCTTTTAAGTTTTCTTTCTTAAAACAATTGTTTTGCTTAGTGGTGATAAGAATTATATCTCTATAACAATTTCTTCCAATCATAAAAAGATTAAGAAACATAAATTTAAACCAGATATCAAAATATTTAGAGCCCTATTATACAAAGGGTAAAATGTTTCTACCGATATTATAGATTAATTAATTATTTATCATAATTATTAATACTATAAATTATATAGAACAATAAATATATAAATAGATACCAATGATCTAAATTTTGCTTATATCTTTCTATCTAAGCAATTATATTTTAACAATTCTTATAGAATTTGTCAAGTAATTTTTGAAAATTTTTCTAAACTTATTTTAATTGGAAAACTTATGGTTAAAATTAAACAACTTTCATTATAATTTCAAGGAAAGCTATTGATTTCTCTTAAATTTCATGTTATCTTTATGATGTAAGCATAGAAGAATAATACATGATGCTTATTTAGATTATGGAGGTATAAAATGACAAAAGCTGAATTAGTAGAATTTATTGCAGAAAATGCTGATTTAACAAAAGCAGATGCTGCTAGAGCTTTAGATGCTGTAGTTGAAGGAATTACTGAAGGACTTAAAAAAACAGGTAAGGTTACTTTAGTTGGTTTTGGAACTTTTACTGCAAAAGAAAGAGAAGCGCATACTGGACGTAATCCACAAACTGGAGAGCCTGTTGAAATTGCTGCTCGTACAGTTCCTGGTTTTAAGGCTGGTAACAAATTAAAAGAAGCTTTAAACTAATAAATTCTAATATATATAATAGGATAGTTACTTAATTTAGTTACTATCCTTTTTATTTTTCTACATTCTAGAAATAATTCTTATTATACAATTATTTCTTTTTATATGAAAAAAAGTACCAATAAGTACTTTTAACATATTATTTAAATTCTCTATGAATAGAAGTTACTCTTCCTAAAATCATGTCATTAGAAATAATATTTACATTTATTGTTTGATATTTTGGATTCATAGCTTGAAGAATGATGCCTTTAGGGTAACGATATAGACGTCTTACTGCTAATTGATTATTTTTTACAGCAATGATAATGTCATCTCCATTTTTGTAATCTTCTTGTTTTTGAAAATACACTTTATCATTTTTTAAATAGGTTGGATACATGGAGTCATCTGTTACTTTCATACATAACTCACTCTTGTTATTGGGTGCTTCATAAGAAGCATTTTTATAAGTATTAATAATTTTTTCTATTTGTGGAGTTAAATTTTTGTCTTTTCTAAGACTACTTACATAATCTTTAATCATCTTTTTTTCTAATATTTTTTTTTCTTCTTCTGTAATAGGTGCTTTTGAAAAAATATCGCTATCAATATTGAATACTCGACAAATTTCAAATAAAATGTCATATGGAATATTTAATTTTCCAGTTTCATATTTATGAAGAGTTTGTCTATTTTTTTGATTATTAATCGCTTTTGATAAATCTTCTAGGGAATAGTTATATTTTTCTCTAGATGTTTTCATTAAGTCACTTACTAATGGTTTTAATTCATCACTAATTAATTCTTGTTTTCTTGTTCTCATATTATTACTTCCTTTATTTTATTTTTCTTTTATATATTTTGTTATGTATATAGGGATAGTTCCTATCAATCCTACAATTAAACTTATTAGGTATCTTATCATAATTATTTTAATAATATCAAGATATTCTTTTATAAATATGTAAGAAATTAATCCAAATAAAACGGACGCTAAGAACTGGATTATAATGGTTGAAAATAAGTTACTAATTAAAATATTATTTTTCATTTTTTTTAAGTAGTAGTATAATTTAGTATTTAATAATAGGGAATAAAGGACTGTTACAATGTTTGAAAAATACATTCTTAAACTACTATTAAAAATATTATCATAAGAGGCACTTGTGAATAGATTAATATTACTAGGTTTCATAAAACTGATTAAATAGAAAATACTATAACTTACGATCAAAGTTGTGATTAGAGTTAAAAGTAAATTTTTAGTATCATCTGGTCCTTTTTTTTGAATTAGAATATTAAATGAAGTAAAAATAGTAATGAAGGGAATCATTCCTAAATTGATATCAAAATCATAAATCGTTATTGTCTTTAATGACATCAAGCAAGATAAGATAAGGGCTGTAATGGTATAAGCATAAAGTCCTAATACTTTATAATGCTTATATAAAAATATTAATGTAACAAAACATAGTAATGTTTCAATACATAGTAGACTAATACTGTTCATTGTTTCACCTTCTTTTTAAAAAATATAGTTAGGAGTAGAGAATAAATAACAGTAATGATTAGCCTTATCATATAAGTGGATAGAATAATTAAAATCATCGTTTTATAATTTAATATTTTATCATAGACTAAGATTGTATAAAAAATTCCTTCAATAACACCGATTAATAAGTAAGTGGTAACGGTAGTGATAAAAGGATTATCATATAATTTTTTTATTTTATCATACATCCATATTAATAAATAATTAGAAATTAGAGTTGTCAGAGGATAGATAATTAAAATTTTATAGTTTCCTATAAAGATATTTTTCATGTTAATACTAATTGTATCTGTTAATGATTGTTTATGATACGTCATTAAAAATAACATCACTGCGCTAAAAATATTCATAATAAAATTTAGAGCTGTTATTTCTTTTACTTCTTTTTTATCAGTTGTTTCTAATAATAAATAAAGAGCAGTAAACATGGTAATATAAGTGACGCAATTGGCATTTAGGTTAATTGTAGATAATGTTATATATTTGAATGCTAAAATAAAAGAGATAAAACTCATTCCAATAAATGTTATTGCCAAGCCCAGTTTACCTAATAATTTACTGGCAATATAGATTGAAAATATGGAGATTGTTAAGATACAAAGATAAATTAAACCATTCATAACTTCCACCTTCTTATTGGTTTTATTATACCATATTTTTTTAAGATACAAAATACTTGTTGATTAATTTTACTAAAAAAATGAGAAACTCTTTATTTATATAGTAAAAAAACTGATGAAGTTTATTTCTTCTTATCAGTTTTTAATTTATATTAGTTTTTCTCTTTTTTTGTATTTAGATCATTCATTATATTTTCTTTTTTTTGAATAATCATATCATAGAACGCTTCTAATCTTGTATCAATTGCTACGTCACTATCTCCTGAATCAAAACTAAAATAAATAATTGGAATTTTATAATCATTACTTATTTTTTCTAAAATAGGCATAGCATTTATTTCAGGAGTACATCCAAAACTTTTGATATGTACAATTCCATCATAATTTTTTTTTGCTAATTCTTGAGATAATACAACACTTTCAGTAGCGTCTGCACCCAAGTGGTATTTTAGATATTTTTTGCCTTTTCTTAGAAGTCTTTTTATATTAAATTTTTTTATAAACAAAAGATAGGTAAGGGTGGTAAAACGATGAACTTCTATTCCATAAGATGCCAATTTTGTTTCTATGTGATTGCTACAAAAAGGTTCCATAATTGAATAAAGTTCCCCAACTATTCCAATCTTAAGACAATTTTTTGGTTTCTTTATTTTTATATTTTTATACCTTTTTTTTAATTTAAAATAAATTTTTATTAATGAGATTGGAGAATGTTTATCTCTTTCTAATTCTTTTAGAAAATTTTTTTCTGTTTTTGCAAAACTATTTTTTTCTACTTCAAAGCCCATATTTTCACGAGGATATTTTGACAATTTATCCATAATGATAATCATTAACATGGTATTTAATACATAGTAGGAAAATTTGAAGATATTTAATTTTTTGTTGACTGATTTCGCATAAGTATAAATATTTTTGATAGATACATGATTTCCTTCAATAAAGTTTATAAACTCAAAATCGTAGTTTAAATCTTTTAAAATTTGTTCTTGTAATTCAGCATAATACCCATAACGACATCCTCCACCAGCTTGCAAAATAACATTTGCACCATTATCTAGGGCCTCAATAAAGTTCCCTAAATTATACTTAAATGGTACACATACGTAATCTGGAGAATATTTGCTTCCTAAAGAGATAGTTTTCTTAGTTATTTGTGGTGGTACTAATACTTTACAATGAGTAATATTGCTAACTAAGTATTTTATTGGAATATAATAGAAACCCATATGGGGAAAAGTTATTATTTTACTCATATGTATCTCTTCTTTCTTTGATGATATCTACAAAACTTTCTAATCTTGTTTCTAATCCTGTTGAGGCAGATAATTCATCTACTAGAATATTTGTGATAGGAATATCCTTTATTTTTCTTAACATTAATTCATTAACTAAAGAATCCGGACCACATGGAAAAGAAGTTATAAAGATAATTCCATCTATTATGTATTGATAGTAACTGATGGCTCCAATTAATTCTTTTGAATAAGTCCAATACAGTGTGGGTGATAATCGTTTTGCATATAATTTTGCTCTTTTTCTATCTAAAATATCAGCATAAATAATATCTATCCCTAAACTTTCTAATTTTTTGATGATAGGTGTTCCAATATAATTGTCATAGATATTATATGGATGTGCTACTACTAAAATTCTTGGATTGGTACTATTTAATTTTTTTGATTGTTCAATTATTCTCTTTTTTTGATAAGACTTTTCTTCTTTTTTGGCTAAGATATAGCTTTTTAGTAGTTTCCATGGGTTATTAGTCAATTTTAAACCTAATTTCATTAGGCTAAAGAATTCTCCTGAATGTTTTTTTTTATCAATATTATAATCTAGAATTTGGTAATCAGTAAATAAATTTTTTACTAAATCATAAGTAGCATTAAATTTTACACAAACTTTTTCTCCTGTACCGTAATTATCTATTCGTGGAATTAGGATGTAATCGCACTTGTCCTTTAATGAAGCTACATGTCCTAAGTAAATTTTAGAAGATAAGCATGATTCGTCAATTGAATAAATTTTTCCTAATTCAATCGTTTCTTTAGTGGTATCTTCACTTATTACAACTTCGTATCCTAATAAACTAAAAAACTTTTCCCATAGGATATGATATCTATAATATAGAAATGCTTTCGGTATTCCAATAGTTTTTTTGTTCATAATTTCACCCTAATTAAGCTTATGATAAACTTCCTTTTTTATTCAAATAAAATGCTTCATTAGATTGTACTTTGTGATAGAAAAGATATTATTATCAGAAATATGATATCAGAATAATAAAGTTAAGAAAATTATAAGATAATATAAAAAGAAGAGGTTACTCTTCTAATTCATCATCATCTACTATTGTTAAATCTGCTAAATCATCGTCTGGATCATCGTCAATAAAATTATCATCATTAATTAGATCAATATCACTTTCTTCTTCTATTTCTTCTGTTTCATTTTCTGACTCTTCTTGATCTTCTTCTCCAGCGTCATCTTCAATATCTTCTATTACAACTTTCACTTTATGGTTTGACTTTAAATCCCAGGTACCATCTTCTAATAAAATAAATTCTTTAGAAGTAGTTAGTGATTCAAAGAAGTCAGCAATTTTATCAACATATTCTTCATCTGATAATTCTAGCAGTTTACATACTTCTTTAAATAAATCTGCTGTATTTTTTGTTATTTTATTTTCTTCTAAATACATTTTAGCAATTTCTGTATAAGATAATAATTCTAATTCGCTTTTTGGTATTTTATTAAGTTTCATAAGGTTCCTCCTACATTTCCTCTCTTGGTATTATGCCTAGTAAATCTAAGGCATTTTGAATTACAATTTGAATTGCAAGTAATAAATTCATTCTTTCTGATGTAGCTAGCTCATCTTCCGTAATCATTTTTTCTTTGGCATAGAATGAATGGAATGTTGAGGCTAAATCATAAACATAGTTAGCAATTAAGTGAGGTTCTTTCCTTAAGCTAGCTGATATTACTACATCTTGGAAATCTGATAATTTATTCAAAATAGTATATGTTTCTTCACTATTTAAAGTAGTATATTTATCATGCTGAATTATTTTTTTCTTATAATTTTTTAAAATAGAACAGATTCTAGCGTTAGCATATTCAATATAATAGACAGGATTTTCATTAGACTGTTTTAGGGCTAAGTCGATATTTAAGTCCATACTTGTATCTAAACTATGAGATGAGAAGAAATATCTAGTGGCATTTACACCAATTTCATCCACTAAATCCATTAAAGTTATAGTTTTTCCTGTTCTTTTGCTTAGTTTTAATTCTTCTCCATCTTTAATTAAACGAACCATTTGTAATATTTTTATATCTAGAATATTACTATTTTTTCCTAAAATGATAAGAGCTGCTTTTAGTCGATTGATATATCCATGATGATCTGAACCTAAAACGTCAATTAATTCATCATATCCTCTATTTATTTTATCTATGTGATAAGCAATATCTGGAGTTAAGTAGGTATAGTTTCCATCACTTTTAATCAAAACTCTATCTTTTTCATCTCCATAAGAACTCGTCTTTAGCCATAAAGCATCCTCTTTAATATAACAATTATCACTATTTCGCAATTGATTTAGAACATCATCTACTAAACATTTATCATATAAGGATTGTTCACTTGTAAATATATTAAAATTTACACGATAGCGATCTAAGTCTTTTTTGATTCTTGCTAATAATTTTTCTAATCCTTGCTGTTTGAAAAACTCAATGTCATTATCTAATTTGGTTTCTTTGTATCTATCATAAATCGATTGAGCTAAAGTAATTATTTCTTTTCCATGGTAACCATTTTCTGGTAAATTACATGGTAATCCGCATAATTGTTTATATCTTTCTTTAATGGAAATTCCTAAGTTATTCATTTGATTTCCAGCATCGTTAATATAATATTCTTTTGTTATATCAAATCCACTAAATGTCATAATTCTGGCTAAATTATCTCCATAGGTAGCTCCTCGTCCATGACCAATATGAAGAATTCCGGTTGGATTTGCACTAACAAATTCAATGTTTACTTTTTTTCCTGCTCCAATATTATTTCTACCATAATCTTTTTTTTGATTCAAGATAATGTTGATTTGCTCTAATAAATAATCTTTTTTTAAGTAAAAATTGATAAAACCTGGACTTGCTATTTTTATTTCTTCTATTATATCTTTTTTTTCTATATTATTGGCAATTTCTTTTGCAATTTCCATAGGTGGTTTATGTAGTTGTTTTGTCAAAGTTAGTGCTATATTAGTAGAATAATCTCCATTTTCTTTTTTATTTGGAATTTCTACTATAATCTTATTTTCTTCTATATTATCAAGACTTTCTATTTTATCTAAACTACATTTTATCATATGTCCAATTGTAGTTTTTATACTCATTCTTTACTCACTCATTTCTATATTATATTCATAACTATTATTAGAATCAATTACTGTATATTGAATGTTAATATAATTATCCGTTTTTTCTATGTAATCTGTTCTAATGTTGATTTCTAAAGATAAATCATTTTCTTTTACTAAATAAATAGCTGGTTTTATTTTATTTTGCTCAAAATAAAAGGTACATTCTATTTCATTTGTTTTCCTTTTTAGAATTAATTTATCGAAAGTTGAAATATATAGGGTATATTTTTCATGATTGAATTCATAAAAAATTTTATTTTTTTGCTTTACACCATTCGTTTTAATTGCTGTTTTTTTATTATTTGTTATATCTAATAAATACCCATTTAGTTTTATTTTCGTAAAGATTCCTCCTTCTTCATTAATTCAGTAGTCATTATATCACAAGTTTTAAAAAAATAAAACTTATATTTCCATTTTTTTTACTAATAATATAAATAAGGTTTTAAGATGCTTATTTTAGCGGGGAAAGTGTGGGATTTTTATGAAAAATTTAAAAAAAATATTTAAATTTTTTTGTAGTATTCTTTTATTATTTTTAATTTTTAATATTGGACTATATCTTTATTGTTATATTACCCCAAAATTATCTATTAATAAGGCTCAATCCTATTATTTATATGATAGTGATAGTAATTTAATTTTTAATGATAGTGAAGATTGGATAAAATTAGAAAATATTAGTTCTTATTTGATAGATGCAACTATTTTTACAGAGGATAAATATTTTTATAAACATCTAGGGTTTGATTATTTGAGAATATTGAAAGCTGCTTTAAAAAATATTCAAAGTAGAACGTTGAAAGAGGGTGCCTCTACTATTACTCAACAATATGCAAGAAATTTATTCTTAAATTATGATAAAACCTGGTCAAGAAAAATTGACGAAGCTATACTTGCTGCAGAACTAGAAGCTCATTATACTAAAGAAGAAATTTTGGAAGGATACTTAAATACCATTAATTATGGTGGAATATATGGTATTGAGAATGCTAGTTGGTATTATTTTGGTCATAGTGCTAGTACGCTTTCTCTTGCAGAGGCTTCTATGTTAGCAGGTATTCCTCAATCTCCTTCTAATTATTCTCCACTTATTAATTTAGAAAAAGCAAAAAATAGACAACGAATTGTACTTTTGTCTATGTATCAAAATGGTGTTATTACCAAGGAAGAGATGGATAGTGCTTATCAATATCCACTTACTTATATTGGAAAAAGCAATCAGAGTAATTTAGAAAATGTTCTTTATTTTAGAGATGCGGTTATTGAAGAACTAGAATCAATTGAAACTATCCCTAGTTCTGTTCTTTCTACTGGTGGACTACGTATTTATACTACTTTAGATGTCAAAGCTCAGGAGTCTTTGGAGAAAGCTGTGGATAATTATATAGATAAAGAGAAAGAAATTCAAGTAGCTGGTATGATGATGGATCCTAATACAGGTGGCGTGTTAGCTATGATAGGTGGAACTGATTATTCAAAAAGTCAGTTTAATCGAGCTATTAGTGCTAAAAGGCAAGTTGGTTCTACTATGAAACCAATATTATATTATTCAGCTTTAGAAAATGGTTTTACCTCTGCTTCTTGTTTTACAAGTGAGAAAACGACTTTTAATTTTTCTAATCATCAAACTTATACTCCTAATAATTATAATGATACTTATGCAAATAGTTCTATTACGATGGGAGCAGCAATCTCTTATTCTGATAATATTTACGCAGTAAAGACTCATTTATTTTTGGGAGAAAATACTTTGGTTAATATGGCCAAAAGATTAGGAATTCAAAGTAATTTACAGGCTATTCCTTCATTAGCACTTGGTACAGGAGAAATTAGTATGATAGAAATGGTTGAGGCTTATAGTACATTTGCTAATATGGGATATAAAGTAGAAAGTCATTTCATTGAACGTGTAGAAGATAGTAATGGAAATGTTTTATATGAATATCAAGCACAAAAAGAAAATATTCTAAATTCTAATTTAACTTTTATTTTAAATGAAATGCTTACTTATACTTATGATTCAGCTTTTATTGGATATAATTACCCTACAGTTATTAGTTTACTTCCAAAAATTACGAATAAATATGCTATTAAAACAGGAACAACCGATACTGATATGTGGATTATTGGATATAATAAGAATGCTGTGTTATCTATCTGGAATGGTTATGATGATAATCGAAAAATTTCTAGTGAAGATAGTGGTTATCATAAAAATATTTGGGTTGATACCATGGAGAGTTATTTGAAAGATAAAGATAATAGTTGGTATTCTTTACCAGATAATGTAGTGGGAACTTTAGTAAATCCAATTACTGGCGAATTATCCAAGGAAGGAGATACTAATTCGAAGATATTTTACTTTTTGAAAGGTACTGAACCTAATTATATTAGTAGAGATTTAGAATCAGTTTTTAAAGAAGAAAATGAAAAAAAAGTGGCTGGATAGGTAAGAACTACTTGTTTGAAAGTAGTTTTTTATTGGAAAAAATACTTTTACTTGACTAGCCCATTGATAGAGGATTTTTGGTTACAAAAAAAAGTAGAACTATTTTTCTACTTCAATGATGATTTTTTTAGTTGTTGGTAAATCTTCTTCATTTATTATTATTTTATAACCAAAAGATTCTAAATTATTAGCTAAACTTTTAATGGTATTTATTACAGGAGTTACGTCTTTCATTTTTGTTTCTTGATTTATTGATTCCGTTGATGGAATAGGGGACGTAGCGGTTAAGTCATTGTTTATAGAAGGAATTGAACTAGTGTTTTCTTGTAATTGGTTATCAAATTTAGAAAAATTATTTGGTATAGATTGTTCAGAATGAAATTCAATATCTGTTGACTGTAAATTATTTGGTTGGTTAAGAGATGAAGGAGAAGTAAATTGTGTTTGTGGTGCTATATTTTTTGACATATCAAATTGATTTGCTACTGATTCTTGATTTAAATTTTGAAAATCATTAGATACTATTGGAGATGCCGGAGCTATTTGATTATTATTTTGTAAATTTTCTAAATTAATAATGTTATCTGTTGGCTGATAAACCTGAGAGAAGTTTTGAGTAGGTATTCCAAAATCCGACTGTGGCATTTGAAAATTTTGAGGAGCTTGATTTCCTATTGACTCTGATACTAAAGGTTGTGCAATAGGTGTAGAAGTAAACTCTGGTGTAGTTGGTGTTATTGTTGGTTCTTTATCTAAAGATAAATCTGTTAAATCAATTAAATTATTTGTTCCCATTGAACTTGATTGATTATTTTGCATTGGCTGTTGTGGTATATTACCAGTCATCATATTCATATTAGTAGGCTCATCTTCTAAAGAAGGAAAAAATCTTCCTCCAAATGTTGGTTGTTGTGATTGATTCATTTGATTTTGTTGTGATTGATTAAAATTACTATTCATCATATTTGTATTTAGTTGTTCATTATTCATTTCTATATCGTTCCTTTCATATTCTTTTTTGTTTAATTCTGATAAATTTACTATATCTAAATTATTTTTAATTCCTAAATTTTTCTCATTAGGAATCTCTTTGTGCAGTTCTTTTTTTACCTCTAAAAAGTTATCTTGGTGAATTTTTTGACTTTGCGATAAAGATTCCTGTTTTAATGTTGGGTTATCTAATAGCGAATATTTGGAAAATGTTTCGTCATCTATTTCTTTTATTACTGCTGGAATACTTTTTAAACCTGCTATTTTAGCTGCTTGATAGTTTTCATTTCCCAAGATTATTTCATATTTTCCATTTTTAGCTCTTACTAATATTGGATCTATAATACCAAAATTTTTAATTAATTGGGCTAACTTATCTATTTTGTGTTCATTTTCGTTATTTAATTGAAATTTGCTTGGGACAATATCTTCCACATTAATGTTTTGAACGACATTATCCATAATATCCCTCTTTCATTCTCTTTATTCTATATGTATCATACACTAATTTTTACTTTTTTTCAATAAAAAATAGAAAATTTATGATAAATTGATTCTTGTGTATAATTATAAAAATTTAATTCATGTAAACTTTCATTTATCTTATTTTCTATTTTGTTTATAATTTATTTATATTTTCTTATCTCATCTTATAAACTTTTCTTTTTTATTTCATTATATTTTCTGGGATATTTGGGATTTGTTTTTTCTGATTTATGATACATAATTAGGGTTCTTAAACTATTTTCTATTGGGAGTGAAAACGATATTCTTTTTACTTCTTTGATTTTTAATTTTTGTTCATAAATAGAAATCTCTTTGATTTCATTTGTTATATCACTTTTCATAGCAATATATAAGCCATTTACTTTTACTAGTGGAATTGAATACTCTAATAAATGTTTTAAAGGGGCCACGGCGCGGGAAGTTACAATATCATATTTTTCTCTTACTTCTTTACTATATATTTCAGCTCTTTCATTGATTACATGGATATCTTTTAAATTTAATTTTTCAATTACTAACTTTAAAAAATTACATTTTTTCTCAGTAGCCTCGACTAGTGTTACTTTTAAATTCGGGTAAGCTATTTTTAAAACAATTCCAGGAAATCCTGCACCTGTACCTATATCACAAAGTTCTTGGTCATTTAACTTTACTATTTTAGAAATTGTTAAACTATCATAAAAATGTTTTAGATAGACCTCTTCTTTATTGGTAATTGCTGTTAAATTATATTTTTGATTTTCTTCTACTAGGATTTCATAATATTTTTCTAACTTACTTAATTGTTCATTCGTTAAGGTTATATTCAAATTTATTAACTCTTTTATAAATACGTCTTTATTCATTGTAATTCTTCCTTAAATAAATCATTAATATTGAAATGTCTGCTGG
>JALEZJ010000118.1 GCA_022772985.1 Erysipelotrichaceae bacterium
AGGCTTTAATAAGATTGATTCAAGATAATCCATATACTCTTGATGAAATATTAGAAATGGGCAAAGAAAGAGTTAAAAAAAGCGATTGATTTCGCTTTTTTGGTCGTACGTTACTATTTAGAACTGTGAATAGTAACAAAATATCATTTAAAATAATATCTTATTGATAAACTCTACCATATAAATATAATGTATAAAACCACGCCATCATAGGATGCCCCGATAACATTTGCATACCAATATAATAATTCCCCGTATAATTTGTAACATCAACACTAACATCAACACCATCAGCACCATCTGTTAATGTAACCTGTTTACCAGCTACCGTAGCACTACTATAATAAACCCAACTATCTGTATTACTAACAATCCCTAAAGCAACATTGGCAGTATTTCCTGTATTTTGCCCAGTTATTACCCTAACCCCTGCAACTAATGTAGCATAATGAGTCATATTAAACGTAGAACTCGTCAACACATCTAAACGCGATAGTCCATCAGCATTGATACTAATAAATTTCTGAGTACTACCAGTAAGATACTCCCAACTTGCACTACCACCACCGCTTTCATATTTACCACTCATAAAGCTACTTGCTCCATATGATGTTTGAATACCTACATGTAAAATCTCTAAATCATTATATTTCCACTTAGGTCTTACAGTAACATTAGATGCAGGCATGATAAACGTTTTTTGACTAGAAGATAACGTTGCAACTGTTGCACCAGTGGAATCCTTAACCGTTGCCCCATAATAAGTAAACCCAGAAGAAGGACTAGTTGATATCGTTACTGTACTACCATAATCGGCACTACTTGCCACACTAATACTTCCTCCTGTTACCGTATCTGATGATACTGTATACGTATTTAATTGCCACTTTGCATATAAAGTAATACTACTCTCTGGAGTATAAATATCCCCTGCATTTCCCACTTTATTATTAAAATTAGAATCACTATACCACCCATCAAATGTATAACCCGTTTTAGAGGCAGTTGGAAAAGTTATTGTCTTACTAGGATTCCATTTTGCATACAAAGTATGATTACTATTAATATTTACTGTTGCACCATTCGTAATTTTAGTTTGAAAATCTTCTTCTAAGTACCATCCATCAAAAGTATAAGTAATTGTTTCATTAGAAACACTACTACCACCATTAGTTTGATAAGTAACAACGGTATTATTTCTAGTAGGAGTTGGCAATTCTTCATAGGTAGATCCTATTTCTAAAAAATCTATTTCTCCAATTCCACCATTATATTCCAATGATACCACCACTAAAGATTGACCGCAATCACCAAGAGTCAAATCAGCATTCAAACTATTAACTTGCATATTCATATCATTATACATAGTTCCATCTATATAAACAATAAATTGATAAGTATAAGTTGAATTTGCTCCGATTCCAATATTAGACTTAATCATATTAGTTCCAACTTCAAAATTACTAAAATCTCCCTCTACAATTGGATTATCATAATCATAAGAAGTACCACCATTGATATCTTGCACTAACTTATATTTAAAAGATTCTACTAACAAAGTCTCACTTATGGAAGTAATATCTAAACTAAGAGGAAAAATAGTATCTACACTTTTACTATTACTTACAGAAAAATTTGCTTTTACTCCATCTTGATAATTTAACACTGGTCCAATATTTGTTACATTCACATTAGGTCCTAAAATACATTCTATACCTAATATATCTGAAATTGCAAAACTTATATTTGTATTCTCACTCTTCCAATTATAATAAGCATAAGTAAAAAACACAACAACACAGGACCAAATAAATATTCCAATAACTGTATCTATTAATTTTCTTTTATCTAAATTTCTCATCTTACTAGCACCTTCCAACTAGCAAAATGAATTATTTTAAAATTTCTTGCCCCCCCCCCGAATTAACTTTAACGTAACTCATTTTTACTCCTTCACCTCACACTATTAGAATTATACTATCAATTACAAAAAAAGAAAAGACCATCTAAGTATTTTCTAATAAGAAAAAAAATATCCATATTATACAGCAAATATAAACTAACTTAAATTTTATTTTCCTAGTTTTATGATGAAACAAATACATTCCAAACATCATTCCAAAACAACCACCCATAAAAGAAATAATTAATAATGTACTCTCCGCAATTCTCCATTGATGATGAATTGCTTTTTTTTTATCAAAGTAACAAAGAAAAAAAGCAACAAAATTAATACTAATCAAATAAAGAATAAAATTCATGTGGCACCTCACTAGTAAATGTTAATAACCTTTTAGTCATAGGATCCACAAACTGAATCTCATAATGATGAAGTGCCAACCTCTTTAAAGAATTATCCTTACTATAATATTTCTTATCACCAACAATAGGATGATGCATTTCTGTCATATGAACTCGAATCTGATTTTTTCGCCCAGTCTCAATCCAAATATCCAACATTGTATATTTATCATTTACCTTTATTGGACGATAATTAGTAATAGCACGTTTTCCACCAACTTTCGTACTATGAGAAAAAGTCTTTTTATCCTCATACAGATAATTATCAATTTTCCCACCTTTCAGTATTCTACCACTAACAATTGCAATATAACCACGTTTCTTTACAATCTCATTCCACTTTTCCTGCAATTGCTTTTTCAAAGACTCATTTTTTACAAAAACAACCAGTCCAGAAGTTTCCTTATCAATCCGATTTACTATAAAAGCATATTCATTTTTGGAATTCAGATAAGCTCTCACCCGCCTATACAAAGTATCTTCCTCATCCTTATTCAAACGAGAAGTACTAATTGTCAAAAGACCAGCCTCTTTATTAAGAATCAAATAAGAATCATCCTCATAAATAATATCCAAAGAAAAATCATGATACCTACCCTCATCAATAATAATATGATCCCCATCCTGAACAAAAAAAGGCAACTTCTTTAATACCACTCCATTAACAAAAATATAACCTAATCCTACATAAGTCTTAATCTTATTTTTTGAAAATCCATATTCTCTTAAATAATCTATAATATTACCTGGTTTTTTAACAACAAATTCTCTCCTTTTCTTCATAAAAATCCCTCTTTTTCTTTCTATATTATAACACAATTCCTATTAAAAATAAAATCCCTCCCCTTTTCCAAAAAATAAAAAAAGATAATATGAAAATTACCTTTATCGAAATTTTTTCTGCACTTCTTCACCAAAATCAGCAAATTCTTCTCCAAGTGATGTCAATTTTCTTTTTACATAAAAACAAATTGAATGAATAGCATCTTCTACATTTTTTCCAATCAACAAAGTATGTTCCTTTCCATATTGCAACTCTTGAACAAGAAAAGAAATATATTGTGCTTCTTGCACTTGTAATTGTTCTTCTTCACTCATCTGATCATTATTAGAATGAGAAAAAATTCGTTCATATCTATATTCTCCTTTTAGCTATAAATCTAAATTATGATATACAGCCTGAACATCATCCAAATCTTCCAAAGCCTCAATCAAAGCCATTGCTTTTTCAATACCCTCTCCATCTAAAGAAATATAAGTATCAGGAACATAAGTAACCTCTGACAAAATATACTTATCATATCCCAATTTCTCCAATTGCTCTTTTACATCTAAGAAACTATTAGGACTAGTTACAATCTCATAATCATCTTCATTCATAACAAAATCTTCAATATCTAACTCTAAAACATCATTCATTAACTTTTCTTCCTCATACTCTTTATTTAAAATAATCAACCCTTTCCTTTTAAATAAATAGCTAACAGACCCATCTGTACCTAAATTACCACCCCTTTTTGTCAAAGTACTTCTAACAAAAGAAGCTGTACGATTTCGATTATCTGTTAAACAATCTATCATAATTGCCATTCCACTTGGACCATATCCCTCATAACGAACTGACTCATAATTCTCACCATTTCCTGATTTTGATGCTTTATCAATCGCATTTTGAATATTAGACTTTGGCATATTCTCTGATTTTGCTTTTTCAATTACCATCCTAAGAGTAGCATTATTAGCAGGATCAGGATCTCCACTCTTAGCTGCCACATAAATTTCTTTAGCTAATTTAGCAAAAATTTTACCTCTCTCTGCATCAGCTGCACCTTTCTTTCTTTTGATTGTTGACCATTTACTATGTCCTGACATATTTTCACCTCTTTTTTATAATATCCATTAATATTTTAATAGATGAGTACCCATAAAGTCAATATGAATCAACAAATTTATCATCAAAAGCTATCTTAGCCTCTTGTTTCCATATAACAAATTTAAATTTTTTTAAACCTTACCTTTAAAATAAACTATTTACAAAAAAATAATAAAACCATCTCATATTTATTCTCTATCTAAAAAAATTTTTTTAAGTTAATTTATTTGTTAAAATATAACCTATTATTAAAAGGAAAAAAGAACAAACAAAATCCATTGTACTATTAACATAGGAAATCAATCGAACAATAAGTAAAAAAACAGTAGAAAGAGAAATTCCCAAAATAAAAGAAAAAGTTTGTGCACGATAATTTTTAAATAAAAAATTTACCAAAATAGTAAGTAACATAATTCCTACTAAAAGACCAACTGTAAAAGGAAGAAAAAAATATAATGTTTCCCTTAAAAGACTGAAATTCAAAATATTGCTCAAAGTTACAATATAACTATCATAAACTCCTATTAACATTAATAAAGCAGTAGAACTAACTCCAGGCAAAACAGTTCCAACCGCCTCTAAAACTCCAGCAAAAAAGAAAAGAATAATATCCAATATATTATGTTTTAAAATATAATGATTCATAGGACTAACAATAGAAACAAAAGTCATAATAGCAAAAGAAACTAAAATTAAAATATAATTCATTTTCTGTTTCGTAATTTTAGTAAAAATAATTGGAATTCCCCCTATAATTAATCCTAAAAAAAGCATTGTTGTATAAAGATAATATTCCGCCAAAAAATAACTAATAACCTTACTAAAAAGAACAATTCCAATAATGACTCCCAAACTCAAATTAGCTAAAAAAAGAAAATTTTTCTTAGGTTTTTCCATAAAACAAGTAATGGCATGAATTGCCCGATCATAAAGATTAAAACTAATCATCAAAACAGCCCCACTAAAACCTGGAATAATTTTTGCAATTCCAATAATAATCCCCTTCAAAAATTCTTGTATATTCATAATTCAATATATGTCATCCCAACAAAGAATATACAAAAAAAGCAATAATACAATTATTCTTTTATTAATCTTTACACATATAATTAACTGGAGGTTATAAAATGGAAAATAATTACCGCCAAAATATTATAGACTTCTCCCTAATTCATCTTAACAAACCATATATTTGGAACACTTTAGGACCAGAGGAATTTGATAATCCAGGTTTTACTTTTTATATCTTTAAAGAGTTATTTAGTATTAATATTGAAAAAAACGGATTTGGTATAGACAACACCACAAAACAAATGACAAACGCAATTGGATATTCTAGAAAATATAAAGAAAATGATGAAAATAAAGAGAAATATTTAAAAGATATTCAACCAGGTGACTTAGTCTTTTTTCATACACAATCCTTAGACGAAAATCACCCCACTCCCAGTAATCGATATCCTGGATACGTAGGAATTTACCTTGGATGCAAAAAATTCATCCATGCATCCTCAGAAGAAGGAAAAGTTACTATTAGCGACTTAACAGGAAGGTGGTTAAATAAACTAATTGCTAGTAAAGATATTGTTTCAAAATTCATCTCATCATAGTAAACATCCACCGGCATAGCCGATGGTTTTTCTCTGACGCCTAATAAGGCTTCCTGTTCTAGTTACGCTAAAAAACGCAAGACACGATTCGCCTTTTACATAATTATTTCTTACTACCAATAAACAGATCAATCTTATCTAACATTAATGGTTCAAATAATCTATCTTCTTTCAATTGATTATCTATATATTTTTTTATTGAAATTTCATTTTTAAGAAACGTATCAACAAATAACCTCTACACTAAAACAAACGATTTCTATACTTGCACTTCATATTTTCTCATCTAGAATATATTATTACACTACTTTTCTCTTTTAAAAATCTCATAAACGATAAAATACTCACTTTTAAAAAAAATCCTACAAACATATAAACATATCTATATACTCCTCTGCTATATTTATATTTACTTCTGCTCTTTTACATAATATCTTAAAATTTTCCTATTTTCAATCTGTTTGTGCCATAAAACTTTTTCTATATTCTAATGCAAATACAATATAGTATTTGTAATTTCATTTAGTGTGTGATAAACGATTTATGTCCTTCATTAGACTTACCGCCTTCGCTTATTTATTTGCAAGTGGCAGATCGCAATATATAATTAAAGCAAAGGAGTTTTAATTTTCAAAATTCAAAACTAAGGATTCTTCGAATTTCAAGACTATCTGATGGTTTTCTTACAAAAAAAAACTAACCTATTTCTAAGTTAGTTGTATTTAAACTCGAAAAGTTCGAGCGTATTTTCTTATGGAGGGCCTAGTCGGATTTGAACCAACGCTCAGGGAGTTGCAGTCCCATGCCTTACCACTTGGCTATAGACCCATCATTTCTGATTCAATAATATTATATAATTTTTCCAAATTTGTGTCAATTATTTTTTATATAAAAGGGTGTAAAAAATTTTTAGGGGCAAATAGTAACTAATTAACAAAAAAATCAGTTACTATTTTTTCCATTTTATTCCAGTTATCACTTTCAAATATACATCTTAAAGCAATAATATAATTTGCTCCATCAACACTCCATCTC
>JALEZJ010000200.1 GCA_022772985.1 Erysipelotrichaceae bacterium
TCAGACTGTTGACAAATAAATTTTGTTAATAGTCTTTTATTATTTTAAAATTTATTATATAATTAGTATGCGAGCGATAATCCATTCTCAACAAATGTTTTGTCAATGCTCGCTTTTTTATTAAAAAAATGTTATAATTATTATGTTGAGAATGGAGTGATTAATATGTCAATGACAAAACAAAAATATAAAAATGATTGTATTATTTTTAGTACATTAGAAGATTTAGTACCTCAGGATCATCTAGTTAGAAAAATAGAAAGATGTATGGATTTTACCTTTATTGAATATGAAGTTAAAGATCTATATAGTTCTGTTGGACGTGCTAGTATTCCTCCTGTGGTACTTTTTAAATTATTATTAATAAATAAAATATTTGGTATAAATTCTATGAGAAAGACTTGTGAAGAATGCAAGGTAAATATCGCTTATAGATGGTTTCTTGGTCTTTCTATGTATGATAGTATTCCTAATTACTCTACTTGGAGTAAAAATTATATTAGAAGATATAGGGATAGTGATATCTTTAATAAAATATTTGATAGAATTCTAGAACAAGCTATGGATTATAATTTTATTGATATGGAAACAGTATTTGGAGATAGTACTCATCAAAAAGCAAATGCTAATAAAAATAAGAATAAAGATGTTGAAGTAGAAATCATGAAAAAAATATATGATGATGAGTTGTTAGAAGAAATAAATAAAGACAGAAAAAGTCATAATAAGAAGCCTCTTAAAGAAATTACAAAAATAGAAGTTATGTTTGATGAAAATACTGGTAAACAAATAACAAATACAGAAACTAAACATATAAAGGAGAGTTTAACAGATCCAGAAAGTGGCTGTTTTCATAAAGGAGAAAAAGAAAAATGTTTTGCTTATTCACATCACATATTTACTGATAAAAACGGATTTGTTATTGCTAAGAAAACTATTCCAGGGAATATTCATGATAGTGTGTCATTTTTTGATGTATATAATATATTAAATGAAAAGTTTAAAGATAAGATTAAAAATGTATGTTTAGATGCTGCATATGCAACTCCAGCAATATGTCGTGAAATTATATTAAATAATCAAAAGCCATTCATGCCATATGTTAGGCCAAGAACTAAAAAAGGTTTTTTCAAAAAATATGAATATGCATATGATGAGTACTATGATTGTTATATATGTCCAAATAATGAGGTTTTAAATTATTCTACTACTGACAGAAAAGGATATCAAATTTATAAATCAAATCCAGAAAAATGTAAAAATTGTCCTTTAAGAAATCAATGTACTGAAAGCAAAGATTTTCAAAAAATTATTACAAGACATGTATGGGAAAAATATAAAGAACAAACAAATGAAAATAGATATACACAAGAATGGAAAGATAATTATCCTTTAAGAAAAGAAACGGTAGAAAGAACATTTGGAGATTGTAAAGAACAACATGGATTAAGATTTACACGAGTTCGTGGGTTAACTAAAAATGAACATGACAGCACGATTATTTTTGCGTGTCATAATTTAAAGAAAATGGCGTTATGGATAGGTAAATGTACAGAAACCACTCCAAATAATAAAGAAAATATTTTAGAAAATTCATCATTTTCTAAAATATTAATAAAAATATCAAAAATAAAAAGACAAATAGATTTATTCATAATTAAATATACCTATTTGTCAACAGTCTGA
>JALEZJ010000127.1 GCA_022772985.1 Erysipelotrichaceae bacterium
GGATCTATTATTTGATATCAAAAGTAATTGCAACTGTTGTTGTGATGGTATTTAATTTTGTGACAAGGAAGAAATTTTTTCATCTCCATATCAATGTAATGTAGATTGGTTTGCTTGGGAAAAATTAAGTAAACGCAAAGGAAGTTTTGTTTTTTGCAGTAAAAAATTAATGGGTCACAGAATATCAGAAGAGTCTACTACTACAGATATTATTAAACAAGGAATTCGTACCAAAGAAGATTATGAAATCTATTGTAAGTTCTGGCCTAAATGGTTGGCAAAATTATTAGCAGGACTATATCAAAATAGTGAGAAATCTAATAATATTGAAAAGGAAAAGAACAAATATGAGAAGTAAAAAGGAAGATCAAATTAAAAATTTTGGTGCTAGTTTTGTTAGGAGTGGTTTAAAAATACTTCATTTAAATGTCACTGAAAAGACGGAACATTTGTTAGTACAAATATTTAATTTTGGAATAGTTGGAGTAGTAGCAACCCTAATTGATTTTATCTTTTTATATTTCTTTAAAGAGATGTGTCACTTTCATGTAGTTATTGCAAATACTTTATCTTTTATTATTTCAGTTCTTTATAACTATTGGGCTAGTCTTACTTTTGTGTTTGATGTAAATCCAGAAAAAAGTCAGAAGAAAAATTTTGTTATTTTTATGATATGTAGTGTCATTGGACTTTTATTAAATGATTTTATTGTATGGATAGTTACAGATAGGTTCGGGATCTATTATTTGATATCAAAAGTAATTGCAACTGTTGTTGTGATGGTATTTAATTTTGTGACAAGGAAGAAATTTTTGGAATGAGGGATTAAGATTATGAAAATATTAGTAACTGGTGGATGTGGCTATATTGGAAGTCATACTTGTGTAGAATTATTAGAACATGGCTATGAAGTAATTGTTGTTGATAATTTAGTGAATTCTAAAAGAGATGTCATTGATAAAATAAAAGAAATTACTGGGAAAAGTGTTATTTTCTATGAAGGAAATGTTCAAGAAGAAAAGCTTTTGGTAAGTATTTTTAAGAAACATAAAATTGATGCCGTGATTCATTTTGCTGGTTTAAAGGCAGTAGGAGAATCTGTTAAAAAACCAATTTTGTATTATCAAAATAATTTGGATAGTACTTTGGTTTTATTAAAAGTAATGGAACAGTTTGATGTTAAAAAAATTATTTTTAGTAGTAGTGCTACAGTGTATGGTAGTCAGAATAAAGTTCCTTTTAAAGAAAGTGATCCAGTGGGTGGAACAACAAATCCATATGGTACTAGTAAATTATTTATCGAGCATATTTTAGAGGATTTAGTAGTTGCTGCTCCAGAATTTCATGTGGTAATATTAAGATATTTTAATCCAATTGGGGCTCACAAGAGTGGATTAATAGGAGATAATCCTAATGGTATTCCTAATAATTTGATGCCTTATATTACCAAGGTTGCTAGTGGAGAATTAGAATATTTAAATGTTTTTGGTAATGATTATCCAACCAAAGATGGAACGGGAGTAAGAGATTATATTCATGTGGTTGATTTAGCGGATGGACATGTAAAGGCTCTTGATAAAGTAACCAAAGAAAAAGGAATTCATATTTATAATTTAGTTACTGGTATTGGATATAGTGTATTAGAAATCGTATCAGCATTTGAGGCGGTGAATCAAATTAAAATACCTTATGTAATTAAGGAAAGACGTGATGGAGATATCGCAGAGTGTTATGCAGATGTTCAGAAAGCAAAAAAAGAATTAGGATTTCAAACAAAGTATGGAATCCAAGATATGGTAAGAGACAGTTATCAGTTTTATATCAAAAAAAAGTAATTGAAATAGATTACTTTTTTTGATATGATTAATTAGAATGAAAGAATATCATTTTTAAGATGCTTAGATAGTAGAATATCAAGTCATTGTTCATTTTACTATTTAGTTGATGATAGTTTTGTTATGGAGTTGAGTAGTATATGAGTTGTTGTTATGTTTTATCAGTTTTATATTTATTTATTAGTTTTTTACTTTATCCTAAAAGTCGGAGTCGCAAGAGCATCATAGAGGGAATTATTTATTCTATTGGTCTATTTTTTTGCTATAATACAGTAGTTGTTTATTTTAATTCTTTATTTCATATTCAAGGGAGTCTTTTGGTATTTAGTATCATTAACTTTTTTGTTGGAACGTTCTTGATGATTTTTATATCAAGAAAGAAAAAGGTTCAAAAATATTTTTTTCAGAAACAAGAGTTTTTTATTGCTTTGGGGATTATTGTAGTACTCTTAGGAATTGGTTGTTATCGATTTCGAGGATTTCAAGCCATTAGTTATGAATCTGGGGACTCTGGAATTCATTATCGACATGCTCTTACTTTCTCAAAAGAGTTATCTTTATTTGATAAAGAAAACTCTAAGGATTTTGTATATGTTAGTTTTTCAAATATCATGTCTATTTCTTATATAAATGGTGGACTTATTTTAAGACTATTTTCTAATAGCAAACCTTATAGAGTTTTTCTAGGATATGATGTTTTTTGTTTGATATTATGTTCTTTATTGTTTTTCGTTACGATTTCTAGAATGTTGAAAGATAGAAAAAAACATACACTTTACTTATTTTTCATTACACTAATCTATGTTCTAGCTTATCCTCTTAATAGTTTTTTGTTTGGCTTTTGTTATCTTGGATTAGGTGTGATGGTGATTAACTTATTGTATGAAACTATTCTGTTATTTGAACAAGAATTCAATAAACAGTTTCTATTTAAAATGATTCTTTTATTTATGATTGTTTTGTCTGTATTTTTTTCTTATTATCTGTTTGTTCCATGTGTTTATCTAGCAGTAGGTCTTTATTATATTTCTTTATGGAGAAAGAAGAAAATAGATTTTAAGAAATTACTTTTATATGGAGGAGTTACCTTAATTGTTCCATTTTTAATAGGCTTTTTCTATTTTTTTATATTACCGCGTTATCAAGTTAATATAGGTAGTAGAGTATCTAGTTCCTTATCTTTATGGGGATATGGATATGAAAATATTTTAATGATTGGTATATTTGCACTTTTTTCTTGGTATATTATTTATTCCATTCTTCATAAAAGAGAAAAAATCAATTCTTATTTCAATATTAATTTATTGGTACTAACTGGTTATATTTGTTTATTTTTAGTTTTATATGTAATTCATTTTATTTCTTCTTATTATTTTTTTAAATTATTTTATTTATATTGGCTATTTTTGTGTTTATGGGTTGGAAAAAATGGAATTTCTTATTACAAATCTATTTATGTAGGTATTTGTTTGATACTATTGGGAAGTATTTATGTTATGATGTTTCCTAATACAAAAGTTTCTAGTTTTTTTACTTGGTTAGATATTTATCATTGGAATACTAAAACATTTGACGACCGACAAATTATTTATACGAAAGAAGAATTAGAGTTAGTGGAGAAGGCAATTGAGTATCAAGATGTTTGTGAAAGAAATCATCGTTTTGTCATTATAGGAGATGAGAATAAGAATGTATGGTTTTATTCTATTACGGATATGATTCCTACTGTATCTTTAATCAATGGTGATTCTAGAAATTTGTATTTAGTTCCAAATCTTACTTTAGAGAAATGGAATAGAATTACAGAATATCCTTGTGCTATTTACTTTTATGAGGGAAAAAAAGAAGATTATGAAAAAGATAATTATGAAATTTTATATTCTAATGATGCAGGGATTATATTAAAATCTAGAAAAACGTGATATAATGAATTTATGAAAGATGGGAATAGTTTATGAAGAAAAATATATTTATAGTTGGTGCACGTGGATATCATGCAAATTATGGGGGATGGGAAACCTTCGTTAGTAAGTTAGTAGATCATTATCAAGATGAGGATACTACGTTTTATGTTGGAGAATTATCAGAGGATCCAGATAAAGATAAAGAAATAGTGAGAGTTCATGAAAATTTATATCTAAACCCTATATATGTGAAAACTAAGGGAAGTCCTAAAATGTTTTTTTATTCTATGAAATCTTATTTATATGAATTAAAGTATATTAAAAAAGAGAAGTTAGAGAACTCATATATTTATGTTTTAGGATTAAAACTAGGACCTTTATTGTGTTTTTACAAGCATTTAAGAAAAAAATATCATATCAAAGTATTTGTAAATCCAGATGGACTAGAACATCAAAGAAGTAAATGGAATAAAATTATCCAGTACTGCTTTTTGTTATCAGAGTGGTCCATGGTCCGTCATTGTGATTTAGTAGTGTGTGATGGTTTAGGAATTCAAAGATATATAGATGGAAAGTATAAAAAGCTTAAAGATAAAACTACTTATATTGCTTATGGGGCTGAAAGACAAGATTTTACCAATGTAGATGAAGAGACTATTTTAAAAGAATATGATTTAAAAAAGGATGAGTATTGTTTAATGGTTGGAAGATGTGTACCTGAAAATAATTATGAATTAGTCATTCGTGATTTTATGAAAAGTACGATTAACAAAAGTTTAGTTATTATTACAAATCTTAGTAGTAGTAATTATTATGAGGAATTAGTAGAGAAAACAGGATGTTTAGAGGACTCTAGAATTCATTTTATTGATGGGGTGTATGATCAATTAAAATTAGCAGTGATTCGTCGTAATGCTTATCTTTATATTCATGGACATTCTGTTGGAGGAACAAATCCTAGTTTAATTGAGGCATTATCTTTAACTGATTTAAACTTGTTATATGATGTTTGTTTTAATCATGATATTGGTGAGAATTCTTGTTTGTATTTTAAAGATGTGGGAGATTTAACCAAATTATTAGATAATAAGAAAATGTTAGATAGTAGTAAAAATAAGTTAGGTCCAGAGGCTAAGAGAATTTATTTAGAAAACTTTACTTGGGATAAGATAGTAGAAAAGTATAGGGAAATTTTTAAGTAGGTGAGGTATGGAACAAGAAAATGAAAAGAAAACTAGTTGGTTTTATCGTCATGTGATTTCTAAATTTGAGAAAGTAATTTATCTTTCTAAGAAGGCAATTTATTTTGCATGGTATCGTCATCATTTTTTAATTCCACCTAGGGTGATGATAAAGTATATTAGGTCATTTATGGTAGCGTTAAAAAGGGGAAATAGTACTTCTAATTTATTTGTGAATCAAGAGGCTTATTTAAAATGGTTTTATGAAAATAGGAGTAAGGCAGAACTTCAAGAATTATCTTATCAACCACTTTTTAGTTTTATTGTACCTACCTATAATGTTTCTAGAAAATTATTATCAGAATGTTTAGATAGTTTATTAAATCAAAGTTATTCTAATTTTGAGATTTGTATTGCTGATGATCATTCTAGTAATGATGAGACCATAGAGACTTTAAAAGAGTATGAGAAAAAGTATGAAAGGTTAAGAGTGACATACCGTAAGAAAAATGGGATGATTAGTGAGGCGAGTAATACTGCAATTAAGATGGCTAGGGGTGAGTTTATTGTACTAGTTGACAATGATGATGTAGTAGAACAAGATGCTTTATATTATGTAGCAGAAGCATTGAATCAAAATAAAAAGTTAGATCTTATTTATAGTGATGAAGATAAGATTGATTTTAAGGGTAAATATATGGAACCACATTTTAAACCAGATTATTCTCCAGATACTTTGATGGGAGTAAATTATATCTGTCACTTGTGCTGTTTAAGAAAAAGTCTTGTAGAAAGTCTTGGCGGTTTTAGAAGGCAATATGATGGTAGTCAGGATTATGATTTGTTTTTAAGGGTAACAGAAGCAACGAATCAGATTCATCATATTGAGAAAGTTTTATATCATTGGAGACAGACTGAAACTTCTACTGCTGGGTATTTAGGAAATAAGAGTTATGCCTATCAAGCAGGGAAACGAGCTTTAGAGGATGCTTTAAAGAGAAGAGGTATCAAGGGAGAAGTGTTAGAAAATCCGAAGGTCAGTACTTATTTAATTAAATATGAAAGTGGGAATCCTTTGGTTTCTATTATTATTCCCATGAAAGATCAAGCGAAGATTAGTCGTAGATGTTTTGAGTCTATTTATGCTAAAAATACTTATTCTAATTTTGAAATTATTGTAATAGATAATGGTAGTAGAGAGCAAGAGACATTTGATTTGTTAGAAGAATATAAAGAAAAATACTCTAATTTTAAAGTGAAGAGATTAGATTGTGAGTTTAATTATTCTTATCTTAATAATGAAGCAGTAAAGATAGCGAAGGGAGAATATTTATTATTTTTAAATAATGATACAGAGTTTATAGAAGAAGATACCATGGAATATATGGTTGGTTATGCAAGACAGGAACATGTTGGTTGTGTTGGAATTAAATTATTATATCCAGATAAATTAGTTCAACATGCAGGAGTTGTCCTTGGATTTGGAGGAGTCGCTGGTCATATTTATGTTGCAAATAGTTATTATGATAATGGTTTATTTGGTCGTCTTGCGATGCCTTATAACTATACAGCAGTAACTGCTGCTTGTCTTATGATTAAAAAGTCTAAGTTTTTGGGTGTGAAAGGATTCGATGAAAAATTAAAAGTTGCTTTAAATGATGTAGATTTGAATTTAAAAGTATTAGAAAAAGGATATTATAATGTTTGTTTATCGAATGTAGAAATGTTACATTATGAGAGTAAAAGTCGTGGATATGAAGCTTCCAAAGAAAAACATGAAAGATTTTTAAAAGAACAAGAATATATGAAAAAGAAATGGGGACATACCCTAGATAAAGATAAATATTTTAGTAAATATAATTTTTAAAGTAGTGTATTAGAATCATTGGGTTGTTGGATGAAGGAGAAAAATGAGTATGAATATCGAACAGGAAATTATGGGACAGAGTCGACATCAATTTATTTATGGAGAAAATGGAATAGAAAGAGAGCAGTTTTTAAGAAATCTGGTTCATCGGTATCCGATTACTTGCAATCAAGATGTGCCAATGGCAATTTATTTAGAGAATTTTTCTTTACCACAGGTTGAGTCTATTTCGCATGATGTAGATGAGATTAATTTAACTATTATTGCACGGGAGTATTTTAATTTTTCTTGCTTTTCTAATTTAATGGATGCTTTTTTAAAACAAGTTCCAATGGATCAGTTAGATGGAAAGATGAATCAGTTTCTAATGATAGTAAATCGATTTTTTAGAAATAAGAAGTTTGAGGAGATTCAAAGTATAGAAGAGTTAGATTATATATTGAAGCAAGTTCAAGAGATGTATCGAGAGGCTTATATACAATTACTAACTTGTGGGAATTTTTCGATTTGCTATGAAAAGATGCCTATTTCTATGTTAGATCTTAATATGTTAATGATTTATTTTAAGAAAATGATTCATAATCATTCTTATTTGGCAGTGGTTGTAGATATTCAAGAAGAAATACCTATTTTATCTATGAAAGCAATTAACGGATTTATTACCAAAAGAAATCAGGAAAATATTTCGATGAAAGTAGTGAGTGAATTTCAAAACTTTAAAACATATGAAGACTTAGATGGTGTATTTTCTGAATATTTACATGACTATGGAATAGTAGAGTTAGATTCTAATGTGCGAGGTTATATCAAACAAAAAAAGTTAGGAAATTAAAGATTATTTGAATTATTTCTTTTTTTGATTTAGGCATTAGATAGAGTTTCTTTTTTTGATACAAAATAGATGATTATTGGTAGTAGTTTTTGTTTTCGTGTGATATAATGAAAGGGATAAAAGGAGTGAACAAAAATGACTAAAAAGAAAAAAGATGATGCGAATCATCATGGGAAAGTGTTGGTTGGATTTAGTATTTTGTTTATTTTAATTGCTTGCGTTTTATTGGTGTTTTGGTATCAAAAACATGTAGAGGAAGATTCAAATAGTACAGATATCATTGCTAAAAAAGTAGATTTGGAGGCTGTTCGAAGTAATTATCATGAATATGTGAAATTACAGGATGGTGCTGGATTATATGTAAAGAATCAAGAAAAGTATCAGAAAGTGAGCACGATTCATGGTAGTATTGAATTTCATCTAGATTCTAGTTATGAGATTGTAGATGGATATTATAAGGTGCTAGATAGTGATTATTACGTAAAGTATGATGAAGTCGATGGGATAGAGGCAATGACGGCATTAAGTGGAGAGTATAAGTATTATCATAATTATATTCCTTATAATGAAAGTGTGGTACTAAAGTCTGGTGCTAAGTTGTATGTAGATGGGGAGAACTATTATGAGGTAGAAGACGGAGAGTATCCTATTATCATCAAAGATAGTGATCGATATGGATTGGAATATAATCATCGCTTAGTGTATGTTCAAAGCACTGATGTAGAAGAAGTAGTAGAGCACTCTAATACAGAGGTGGGACATACAGATGGATTATCTGTTTTGAATTATCACTATGTAGTTAGTGCGACGAATGAGAATGGAGAAAAGTCTGAGTGTCAACAGAGTATTTGTATTACAGATGAAATGTTTGATAGTCATGTAAAATATTTAAAAGATAATGGATATTATGCGGCCTCTATGAGAGATTTGGAATTGTTTATTGATGGAAAAGTGCAACTTCCTGAAAAAAGCGTTGTTTTAACGTTTGATGATGGTTGGTATGTGGCTAGAACAATTGGTATTTTAGAGAAATATCAAATGCTTGGAACTCTATTTTTGATAGGTAGTTTAGCAAGACCAAATGACTATGTTTCAGAATACTTAGAAGTGCATTCTCATACATGGGATATGCATAAATTAGGAGATTGTCCTGCTAGTGTTGGTCGTGGTGGTATTCTTTGTTTAGATGAAAATACAATTTTAGAGGATTTAAAAAAGAGTAGAGAAAGTTTAGGCAATACTACTTATTTCTGTTATCCTTTTTATGATTATAATGATAGGGCAATTGAATTATTAAAACAGGCTGGTTTTACCATGGCTTTTGCAGGAGAATTAAAGGATAGTACCGTTCGAGTGGGGCAAGATAAATTTAAGATTCCTAGATATGTAATTGTAAATACTTCTTCTATGAATCAATTTATTCAATATGTTAGTTAAGGATCTAATAGTTAGATTCTTTTTTCTTGTTTTTTTCTAAAAAAAGAGTAAGATAGTGTCATGTATCTTATTTAAATGTCTTATGATGAATTTAAGGAGGGCTTAGTTAATGAGTAAAATTTTACCAGATATAAAATTATCAGAAGATGAATATATTTCTATGAAAAAATGTTCTGCTTATCACGGTTCAGAGGGATGTGTTATTCGTGATGGTGATTATGCAATAAAAATATTTAAAAACAATTTTGGAAAAAAAGATACTTGTCATGAAAAAATAGAGTTAACTCGGGAGAATAAGTTTTGTAAAATTAAAACTTTGTTTCGTTATGGAAATTTATTTGATAATGAATTCTACCCTCTTGCTACATATAGCTATGAAGGAAAGTTTGTTGGATTTCATGGCCCTTGGTTACCTTACTCTAGTATGAATTTTTCTACATTAAATATGAGAGAAAAAATATTTTATTTGAAGAAAATTAGACAGAAATTAGAATCTTTTCATGAAATAGGAATTGTTTACGGAGATATTAAGGATGATAATATTTTTATTGATACATCTTCAAAGAAGGTTACATTTGTTGATATTGATAATATGAAAATAGGAGCTTATCCAATGGATTTAATGAGTAATTCTGCGAAAAATTTTGTAGCAAATTATGGAAAAGTCGATAAAAAATTAGATTCTTATATGATGAATTTACTTACCATTGATTTACTTCAACATCATTCTGGTTGGTATGATGAAATCATAGCAAATTTACAGTTAGGATTTGTTCCTCAGAAATTAGATATTCCTCAAAATAAGAAATTAATTTATGAAATGGGGCATGTTGGACAAAGTTATTGTGGTGGATATTTGATTGATCATGTTAGATAAAATTTGAGAAAGTTTATTTTCTGTACTTATTGCTTTTATTTTTTTCTTTTGTTAAAATGATATTGATGGTTATGAGGGAAGTAATTTGGTTATGAATTGTGAATAGTTATTCGTTTTATTTAATGGGACAATTGTGTATTATTTTATTCTAATGTATTTATTATTTTCACTAATTAGATGATAAAAATTTTTGTTGGTTTTAAAGATTCTTTTTAATTGATGGAAAGATTTGGAGATTCTAGAAAATTATGGATTTTTATTGAAATAATTTATTATTATATATAAAAGTTTTGTGGTTAAAATATTACTGTATCAAAAGAGGGGTTGGTTCTATTTGTTACTTGGAAAAAATTTTGATACATTTCTTTGTGATATTCATTCTGGAAAATTAAAAAAAATTATAATAAAGAAATGAGTAAGCAACTAGAAGATAGGGTTTAAAATAGATGAGTTATAGAAAAGAAAAAAATGGTTATATTTTGTATTGATGGAGGAATTTTAATGATGACAGGATTTGAGATGGATAATTTTTATCAGTTGGATAAAAAGGAATATATACTAGAAAATAATTTAGAATTTATGAAATGGTATTCTTGTTTCGTAAAGGAAGGATTTCAGTCCATTCTTAATTTGGAACAAATGCAAAATTTAATTGAGGAGATTGCTAATTTTTTTGAAATAAAGTATCCTAATAGAATGTTAGAAAAAATTATTTATGGAGTGAATATTAGGTTAGATGATAGTTTTAAGGATGTTTTTATGATTTCTAAATTGTTCGATATCAATCAATTAAAATATCGTCTTCATCATGATAAAGTGCAATTTTTAGAATGTTCTTATGGAAATGTTATTTCTTTAGAAAAAGAAAAAAAACATTTATTTGATTTGGATAAAGTTTCTATTCGAGTGTTTTCTGATGGAACATTAGATAAATTTGATTTGGAATTTTTACAGATAAGTGGTTTTTTAGAAGATATAAGTGGAATAGATAGAATAGAAAATTTATTTGGGAGATTAGAAAGTATACCAACAGATATTAATTATTCTGAATTGAAAAAAAGGATAGAATATCATAAAAATTGCATTGACCTACGAGATAGAATTCTTTCATTAGTTCCTTTAAAAATTCTTTATTCAGAATCTTCTAATCCAGATTTTGGATATTTTCGTGCTAAAAGTTTTGTTAGAATGTTTAATAAAGAATATGGGACAGGTTTTAATTTGCAGCAGTTAGATCAAATTATGGCAATCGATTATTCTAAAAAAGATTGTGGATGTAGAAAACTAAAAAAAGTTTTTTAAGAAAGTGAATTATTTATAGGAATTGTTTTTTCTTGTTGATATTGGTTTTATTGTTTAGGAAGTTAATTTTATATTTTAAATTAAAGAGAAGGGAGTCTTTTAAAATGTTAAAGATAAGAAAGCAAAAATTTCAAGAAAAGTTTACAGAGATTAATCTACGTCAAAGGATGTATCAAGGAGAAAGTTATGTTACTTTGACTATTACAACAGAATTTTATCCTTCTTTAATTGAAGGTCAAGTTGTTAGTGGCACTATTTTAGCAAATATTGATATCTCTGATATTCATAGTTTAGATGATTTAGTTGGAAAAAAGTTAAAAGGTGATATTGGAAAAGCTACTCTTAGTGTTAATAATAATGGTATTTGGGAGAGTCAGTCTTATGATCAATTTGAAGTTACTTTTTTAAAAAGAAATGGTCGTCAGTTAGAATTTTGTCTTCAAATGGAAGATGTTATTTTAAAAGAAAAAGGGACAATGGTATTTATTTATACAACGGATTCTAAATCTTTTTTAGAAGAATTTGATGTAAATGATTTTTATGATAATCCAATAGAGAAATTAATTCGAGATCGTAAGATTTTTAAATATTTTGTAAAAGAATAAGAGGGGTAAATATAAAATGGAAAATATTGAAACAATAAAAAAAGATTTGAAGAAAAATTTATCAGAGTATCGATATGAACATAGTTTGAGAGTGGCAGAGGTAGCTAGTAAGTTAGCATGTGTTTATCAAATTGATCCAAATATTGCTTATTTGGTAGGACTGGTTCATGATGTTGCTAAGGAATTTAGTGAAGAGGAAAATAAAAAGATCTTAGAAGAAAATAAAATTAATATAGAAGATATTGATTTATCCAATAGTAGGATAGTTCATGCAGATATTGGAGCAATTATGGCGCGTAGTCGATATGGATTTGATGAGGAGATGTGTCATGCTATACGGTGTCATACTACAGGGGATCTAAATATGAGTTTGTTAGATAAGATTCTTTTTGTTGCAGATAAAATTGAACCTGGTAAGGATTATATAGGAATTTGTGAAGAAAGAAAATTAGCATATCAAGATATTGATAAGGCGTTGATTCTTTGTCTTGAAAATCAAAAGAAGAAGTTAGAAAAAGAGGGAAAAAAGTTTCATCCTAGGTCTTTAGAACTTTTAAATTTTCTTCTTTTAAGTGTTTCATGATGTTGGTTATAAAAATTTAATTTTTTGATGTGTGTTTGTGATATAGTTAGGAAATATTGTATATTATTATATAAATATTTTCTTGAAATTTTGATACAATCAGTATTATTTTTAATAGGAGTGGGGAAAGTTATGCGTGATTATTCTTTGGATAAAGATGAGGTTTTAAAGAGAAAGGTTATAGAAGTTGCGGATTATGTGATAAGTACTAAGGCTTCTACTAGGGCTACTGCAAATTATTTTACAAGCTGTAGATTCCCTATTAGTAATGCTACAGTTCATACTTATTTGAATAAAAGATTGAAAGAGATAGATTTTGTTCGATATCAACAGGTTAGGGAAATATTGGAAGGCAATAGTCCTGAATCAATTCTTGATGCAGAAGTTAGAAAAAGAATTTATCAAGCAGTTGCGTTGCTTCTTCAGGGAGATACTATTTCTCAG
>JALEZJ010000129.1 GCA_022772985.1 Erysipelotrichaceae bacterium
TCGATTGGAATTGTTGTATCCGTAACATCTGCAAGACTCATAACAGCATTTACGGAATCAATTTCTTTTATTTTTTCTTCTAATTTTAATAAGTCATAATTAGACATATTATCCACCATAACAAAAGAAAATGCTCCAATCCCAAAATCATCAGTTAGGATGTTTTGACCCTTAATTGTTTCAATGTCATCTGGTAAATAAACTAGAATATTGTAGTTTATTTTTGTATGTTGGTAGCCAATGATCGCTGGTATTAACAATAAAAGAGCAATCCACACAATCCATTTGCTATGATTTGTAATAAACTTTCTTAAACTCCTCATCATAACCTCCATTCGATACAATATCATATTACAAAGTTAAAAAAAATTCACTTACAGTCTTTTATTTATGTCTGATATCCAACAAATGTCTATATTGTGTATAGATAAATAAGCAACTTTTGTTGCTTAACTTTACAAATGTAGAATAAGCGAATATAATAAAATAACAAATAAAAAATGAAATTACTTCATAGTAGTATTAGATAAGGATGATTAGAATGAACGAAAAAACAGATTTACGTATTGTAAAAACCAAAAAAGTTTTATATGAAAGTTTACTAGAATTAATGAAAGAAAAAACTTTTGAAGAAATTAAAGTATCCGATATCTGTGAGAAAGCATTGATTAATCGATCTACTTTTTATTCTCATTATGCAGATAAATATGAATTATTTTCATCTTATATTGATAGTTTAAAAATTACACTAACAAAAGAATTAGAAAAGAATAGTAATATCTCTACTTCTAAAGAATATTTTCTAGAAATGCTTCGACTATTTTTAAATCATGTGGAAAAACAAAAAAATGTCTATCGTGCAATCATGCAACAAAACAGAAATAGTATTATTATGGATATGATTTATCATGCATTTAATGAAGATATTGCTAAGAAAATTGAAATTGAAGAAGCAAATCACCGTGAAAAAATTCCAGGTAGTTTTATTGCAACCTTTTATTTAGGCGCCATTTTTAGTGTAGGAATGAAATGGTTAACAAATGAAAATAAATATACCAAAAAAGAATTGTTAAATTATTTAGACATCTTAATTCCAGATGATTTAAACTCCACAAAATGAAAGAAAAAATAGAAGTAATATTCTCATTCTTCTATTTCTTTTATTTAAATAATTTAATATTTAAAACAATCTAATTCATGATCATCAATGACCCCAATTGCTTGCAAGTAAGAATAGATAATGATAGAACCTACATATTTCATTCCTCTTTTTCGTAAATCAGACGATACTTCATCTGATAAAGAACTAGTCGTTTTTAAGTTGTCATCTAGATTTTTAATAACTTGATAATCTGTAAAATGCCAAATGTAATCAGAAAAACTTCCCCACTCTTTTTGAATGTCTAAAAATATTTTAGCATTAGAAATCATTGCTTCAATTTTTCTTCTACTACGAATAATATTCTTATTTTGAAGTAAAATACTGATCTTTTCTTCCCCATAATTAGCGATCTTTACTGGGTTAAAAGAATCAAATGCTTCTCTTAAAAATTCGCGTTTTTTTAAAACGCAAAGCCACGATAAACCTGCCTGAAAAGATTCAAGCACTAATAATTCAAAAAGCATCTGATCATCATAAGTAGGAATTCCCCATTCATGATCATGATAATCTATATAAATTTGACTCTTTAAATCTACCCAATGACATCTTTTCATAAAACCATCACCTAATCATATTCTATCATCTAAAAATACAAAAAGTCAAATTCTCAATATGATAAAAATCTTCAACCAAAAGAAACCAGCTAACGAAGTATTTTCATCATATAAAAAACTTCACTAACATAAAAATAACTCCAATGATAAAAAATATTTTCGTAATTTTAGGATAAGAATAATTTTGAGCTGTTGGAATCAACTCTGTCAAAGAAATCTGAATCATAATTCCTGCAATAAACGCAAAAAGTAGACCTAAAACCACATTATTAATAAAGGGAAACAAAAATAAATAAGTAAGAATCGCTCCCAAAGGTTCTGACATAGCTGAAATAAAAGTATAAAAAATTGCTTTTATCTTACTTTTAGTAGAATAATAAATAGGAACAGAAATTGAAATACCTTCTGGAATATTATGTAACGCAATTGCTACTGCAAGTGAAATTCCAAGTGATGTATCTTTCGTAGTAGAAATAAAAGTAGCAATTCCCTCCGGCAAATTATGAAGAATAATTGCCACCATCGAAATAATTCCCACCTTATATAAACTAACATGAGAATTAGAAACAATCGGATTAGTTGGAAAAACCTTATCAATAAAACTAGATACTACTATTCCTATTAGCAAAAAAAGAAACACCAATAACACTGTAATAAACCCATTATAATAATTTTCCAACATCAAAATCGACTCAGGAATCAAATCAGTAATAGAAACACAAATCATAACCCCAGCTGCAAAAGCCAAACTAGCAGTAATAATCTGATTCTCATCCCTTAATTTAATAAAAATAGGAATAACCCCTAACATAGTAGATAAGCCAGCTAAAGTTGTAAGTAAAAAAGCCATATTGATAGAATTCATATATCATATCACCACTTAAATATATGAAAAAAAATAGAACTTTATTTCTTTATAATTTTCTTCTAACTATATAACCAAAAATTAAATTTTATATGATATTCAATAATACTACTTACTACATGATTAAAAGAAACAAGATAGCAATAAAACATAATAAAAATTTCCTTCACACCATTTTTCTTAACATTTTTACCTTCTGTTTTATATCTTTATATGCCTCAAAATAGGAAACATCAACTTCTTTCTGCTTCAAAAGAAGCATAACTAATTGTTCTTTAGATAAAGATTCTAATAAATATAAATAAGAAGAATAATATTTATTATTAGATAATTCTAAATAATCTTGATTCCTTTTCGTAAGTTTATTAATTTGCCATGAAGAAAATTCTGGTAAACAAAATTCTATATAATAAATTAGTTCTATTTTACTCAAACTCATTAATTCTAAGAAACGATTTGGAATTTTTGTTGTTTTTAAATGTTGATAAGAAAGTTGATGATACAATTGACATCTTTTTTCTTCTTGATACAAATCTTGATTATAACTAGTAACAACAATTCCGTTAGGATGTTCTTTTACTTTATCCCTTAATAATTGATCGGAAAACCCCTTAATTTTATCCAAATCATAAAGAGATAAAACTCTCATATTGCCACTATTTAAATGAAAAATAACCTTTATCATATGATCAGAAAAAAAGAGAATAGTCAATTAATGTATGAAAAATGCCATGTTCCGTTTCAAATTTGAATAAATGATTCCTTAATACAGAAGAAAATGTATCTCCACTTCCATCTTTAAATTCCAAATAATCAGGATAAGAATATTTTAAATAAAAATTTATTATTTGATTTAAGTTAAAAATATTCGCTTCATTCACTTTCATAATTTTTAACTCTCTTCCAACAAAATCAAAAATTAAATTATCTTTTTCTTTATCATAATAAATATAATTAAATACATCTCCATAACCAACACCATTAAAATTCCAAAAATCCTGTTTTTTTGCTTTTTCTAATAACAAATTCATATAAAACAACTTCTTTCTTTTTTACATATGCCCTCTTTTCTTTTAAATAAATTTTTCTAAATGAAAACTCATTTTTTTAAATATAACACTCTAGTTAATTCTAATCGATCAATTAGCTTTGCTAAATAATCATCAACCCCTTCACTTCAATATTTTTCCTTCATTTCAAGAAATGCATTAGCTGTTAAAGCCCCTCTTTTGATCATCAAAACAAAAAAATCTATGATATAAGAATAAATTCATTTAAAACTGTTTTAATAATTAACTTGTTTTTTTAATGCTTCCCTAGCTGCTGCCTGTTCTGCTGCTTTTTTACTACTACCTGTTCCCATCCCCATAACAATATCATCTACTTTTACTTGACAAGTAAAACTTCGATCATGGGCTGGACCTCTTTCATCAATAATTTCATAAATAACACTTTTCCTTACCGTTTGCACTAATTCTTGCAACTCAGATTTATAATCATGCAAAAAATCCACTTTTTTCTCAATATACGTTTTAATAATATCCATTACTATCATTTTTGTAAATTCTATTCCCTGATCTAAATACATTGCACCAATAAACGATTCAAATACATCTGCTAATATAGTAGTATTTGCAGACACTTCACCACTTCCCAAACGAATATAAGTATCTAATCCCAATTGCTTAGCATAAGCACAACAAGCTGCTTCACAAACATAACTAGCTCTCATTTTAGTCATTGTCCCCTCTTCTAAATGTTTTTCATTATATAAATAATCACTAATAATTAGTTCTAATACAGCATCCCCTAAAAACTCAAGCCTCTCATAACTCTCACACTCAGTATGTTCATTACTATAGGAAGTATGCGTAAACGCTTGTACGTACAACTCTAGTTGATTCGTTCTTATATTTAATTTTTCAAGTATTTCCATTTCAACTCACCTTTTCTTTTTATTTTAACTATTATATCATGAAATTATTTTTTATGGTATTTATTTTATAACTGTTTACAAAAAGACTAAAATAATGTAAAATAATACTAAATAATAGATAGGAGATTAATATGAAATTATTAAAAAAAATAAGTATTTTCTTTTGCATCATTCTCTGTTTAAGTGGTTGTGAGATGAATCATAACGATATGGAAGATATTAGTATTTATACTACTACTTACCCAATTAATTATTTAATTCAAACCTTATATGCAGATCACTCTAAAGTCTACAGTATTTATCCAACAGGTATTACCATAGAAGAATATGAATTATCTAATCGAAAATTAGAAGAATACTCAAAAAGTGATTTATTTATATTCAATAGTTTAGATAAAGATCGAGATTATGCAGTAAAAATGATTAATTTAAATTCTAAATTAAAAGTAATTGATGTAGCTACAGGCATGAATTTTGAAAACGCAATTGAAGAATTATGGCTAAATCCAAATAATTATTTAATGATGGCTGAAAATGTAAAAAATGGCCTTTCTGAATATATTAACAATCCTTATTTAATAGAAGAAATTGAAGAAAAATACAAAACCCTAGAATATAATATCTCTAAATTAGACGCTGATTTAACCGAAACTATTATTGGTGCAAAATATGATACCATTGTAGTAGATAATGATATGTTTAAATTTTTAGAAAAACATGGACTAAAAGTAATATCTTTAGAAGAGAATAATGAGCTTAGTAGTAATAAAATTGACGAAGTAAAAAATTTAATTCAAGAAGGAAAAATTAAATATATCTATTCTGCTACAAAAGAAACAAATCAAACAGTAAAACAAATAATAGATGAATACCACATAGAAGTAATTACTATTAATACAATGCACAGTATTGATGGTGGTATTACAAATAGCAATGATAACTACCTCACAATTATGACAAACAATATTAATGAAATAAAAAAGGAATTATACAAATAATTTGTTCAATTCCTTTTTATAATTCTATCATAATATTTCATATTTCTTCAAAATAAAAATCTAGAAACCCAACTTAAAAATCAAGATTTTTCTTCTTCCTTATAATATGGATTTAACTCTTCTAAAGTCATGGTCTTCAAAGTTCCTAAATCAAATAAAATTTCAGCACTCTTTTGCCCCAAATCAATTAATAGATCACGACATTTCCCACATGGCAATACCAACTTACTCTTACGATTTAAAATCAAAACTTTAGAAATCATTTTTTCCTGTCCTAAATGCATATTTGCTAGTGCGCTTTCCATCGGACATACCCTATTTTTAATTCCTAATCCTAAATACATAGTTCCATTTTTAGTCAACAAAACAGCAATTTCACGATTCATATCATTTAACAAAAATAGATTTTCTTGAGCTTTTAAATACATACGGTTCCATTCATTAGATATCTCAATATCTTGCGATGTTTTTTCTAAATCAAAAAAAATCAGTTCAAACATTACATGATAACCATACAATTCCTTAGAAACTACTTCTTTCTTTTTTCCACCCATTTTAAGAAAAAAATCAATACCATTGCTATGAATTGGACAATGAACAATTAAAAAATGATATCCTAATTTTTCAATTTCTGCACTTACATTTTGAAATAATTGACTTCCAATCCCTCTTCGCTGAAATTCCGGCAAAATATAAATAGAACGAATTTCAAAAGCTGAATTATAAACTGAATTAGAAGTTTTACCATAAAAAATAAAACCTATTGGTACCTCATCCTCTAACGCCACAAAAATACGGTTATTTTCTTGAATTTGATCCTTTAAATGATGAACTCTCTTCTCAACAGTCCGACTCATTTCTTGAAAAATACCATTAGGTAAAATATCATAAAATTCATTCTTCCAAACAGCATCATAAATCTGAATTAAACTATAAGCATCAGTTGGATAAGCTTTTCTAATCTGTAACATTACATTCCTCCTATTAACATAAAAATTATATCACATATCTAATTAAGAGTAAATTAGAGAAAAAGAATTTAATAAAACTTGCATTTTTCTTAGATGAAAACATTGATATTTTTTTTGAAAATCTCTTACAATCAATTCAAACCCCTCAGCTAAATTGTAGTTGAGGGGTTATTCATATAAACCAATCAAAATACTATATTTCCTGTAATACACTAATAATCATTGGCTTATTACCTGTTTGACCACTTAAATATTTACTTAATACATCTCGAATAGAACTTTTTATTTTACTATAATCCACATAATTATCATGAATATTTTCTTTAATAATTGACTCACACATTTCTTTCATAGTATCAATCAATTCAATACTATCTTTTACATAAACAAATCCTCTTGTTAAAATTTCAGGACCAGCTAATAAACGTTTACCTTTTTTACTTAAAGTAGCTGAAATGATGATAATACCATTATCAGATAGCATTTCTCTATCCCTTAAAACTACTTCTCCAATATCATCACTAGAATCTCCATCAATAGAAACATCCCCACAAGGCATCTTCATAAATTCATTATTGATTAATTTACCACTAACAAAATTAGCAACATAGCCATTTTCCTTTAAAATAATATTTTCTTTTTGAATTCCAACTTTCTCAGCTAAATTAGCATTAGCTACTTGAAAACGATATTCTCCCTTTATAGGAAAATAATATTTAGGTTTCATTAAATCGATCATCATCATCAAATCTTCACTAGAAGCATGATGTGATAAATGATCCTTAGATAAAGTTACAACATTAACATCTAGTTTTGAAATATCATCTAACAATTTATAAAATGTTTTCTCTCGCCCTTCATAAACTGGAGTTGCTAAAAAAACAGTATCTGTTGGCTCTAATTTAATAAATTTATCATATCCATTTACAATTTTATTAATAGTAGAATATGGTTTCTCTCTTTCGTTAGAATTTAAAATGATTACATTTTCATCATGAATATTACTTAAATCTCCAATACAATTCTTATTAATAAACAAATATTTATTTTCAATAGCATAGTCTACAATACTTTGTAATCGATGTCCCATAATCACAATTTTTCTATCTGTCTTTGATACCTCATTAAACAATTCCTGTATTCTATATAAATGAGAATTTAAAACATTAAAAATAATTCTACCATTAGCTTTTCCAAGAGTCTCTCTAATCAAATTAGAAATTCGATGATGTGGTGCCGTATGTCCAGACTTATCTGCATAAATAGATTCCGTCATTAAACATAGAACTCCTTGCTTTCCAATATAAGCAAGTTTTCCAATATCTGTCTGATAATGACCACGCATCAAAGCATCAAAAACAAAATCCGATGCATAAAAGATAACACCATCTTTAGTATAAATAGCATAACCCAAATTATCTGGAATCGAATGAGATAAACCTACAGGAAAAATTTTAACTTTCCCTATCGATAATGTTTTATAAGCTTGTATTTCTACTAACGATTTTGTAGATACTTTACTTGCTTCTAACTCTTTTTTTAATAAATCAATTGTAAACTTAGAACCATAAATAGAAATCCCATCTAAATCTTTTATAATATCAGCAATAGCACCATTATTTTCATAATGACCATGTGTTAAAAAAATTCCTTTAACTCTTTTTTTATTTTCTTTTAAATATTCAATATTAGGAATAATATAATCAATTCCTAGCATATGTTCATCTGCATATTTTAGTCCGGCATCAATAACAATAATATCTTTATCAACTTCTATCACATACATATTTTTTCCATTTTCATTTAATCCACCTAAACTAAATATTTTAATCTTACTCATTTTCTTTCCTCCTTTCTTGAATATGAAATAAAGACTTAACAATTATACCAAACAATACCTAAAAATACAAGTCCCCATTTTATCCAATATCCATTTCATTTCCTTAATCCCATATAATATTTTACTATTGAAATAAAATGTTTTATGTTATAAAATACTAAATCAAATACTATTTATAGAAACGAGGAATCCATATGTATCAATTAAATGAAAAAATTCAATTAGCGCAACGAATTGTAAGAGGAAATTACTTAAACATCAATAAAGAAAAAATTTTTATTGAAACTTCTAGCATTTACCGATTTACAAACGAAAACATTACTGCATATTTTCATCACTTACAAAACAAAAAAACTATATTATCAGTAATTGGAAGCGGAAACCAAATTTTAAATAGCCTTTTAGCTGGAACCAGACATTTTGATTGCTTTGATATTTCTATTTTTCCAGAATTTTATTTATTCCTTCAATTAGCAAGCGTAATAGCCCTTTCCAAAGAAGAATACCTTACTTACTATTTGTCAGATGATAAAAACTTATTATTCCATGAGGATTTTTATGAAAAAATAAGAAAAAATTTACCAATTCCCTACCAAAAGTTTTGGGACTCTCTATATTCATTTGACGATGGAATAGATATTTACGAATCAATGCTTTTTCGCCATGACTTTTATAAAAAGGAAGAAGTAATAGAAAATAATCCCTTTCTTCAAAATAAAAATTATGAAACATTAAAACAAATTTTAAAAATAGAACCAATCTCTATCAAAACAAATGTCTGTAACATTACAAAAACTCCTTATTTGCAAAAAGAATACAACTTAGTAAATCTTTCCAATATTCTATTTTATTATTTTAATGACTATAAATCTTATAAAAATTTTTTTGAAACAAACTTCAAATTATATCCAAACGGAGAAATTATCCATTATTTTTATAATCTTTCAAATAACAAGATAGAACAATTTAAAAAAATATTATTTCCAAATGGAACAGTAGAAAATATCAAACATAACAAATTACTAATCTATAAAAAATAAATTTTCAAATAAAATAAACATATCACATTACATTAAACTTTTTACATAAATCTCTCTATCTAATGCCTGTACTATCTTTTTATATTCTTCATACACCTCTTGATAATTCACTAGATATTCAGAACTCATATTAGAAAACGGAACGACTTTAAAATTATGATAATCCGATGTGTAATACATATACAATAGTTCATTCTGCAAATTACCTATCCGAACTACACTCTCCCCATTTTCCTTCTCTATTTTCGTAATAGAAATGCTACTCATTAAACCAATTCGATTAGCCATATTGACAACTTCATGAGCTGAAACAAAATTACCCAAAGAATAAATCACTAAAGCATCCCCCATCCATTCAATTGGCCCTATCACATGAGGATGAGTTCCAATAATAACATCAACACCTAAACTAGCCAAATATTCTGCCATATCTCTCTGATAAACACTAGGTGTATTTTGATACTCAATTCCCCAATGCATCGCAACTATCAATACATCTACTTGATCACGAACAGCATCAATATCTGATTTTACCTTTTCTTTATACTCTTGATAAATAAAATCCTTACTAGGATCAGTTCCTAAAACAGGCCAAACATTCACTAAGTAATATTCATTACTAGGAATACTTATTCCATTCGTTCCATATGTATAATTTAACATCGTATAAGTAATATGATTTTTCTCGATAATTTTTATTTCATTTCTTTCCTCTTCACTAGCATAACTTCCTACTGCTAGTACTCCTTCCTTCCCGTTCCAATAAGCTCTAGAATTAAGAATCGCCTTCTTTCCTCTATCTAACGTATGATTCGTTGCTAAAGATACCAAATTAAATCCCGCATCAACCATTGCATCCCCCACCTCATAAGGAGAATTAAAAGAAGGATAACTAGAAAGCCCTATCTCACTACCACCTAATATTGTCTCTTGATTATAATAAGCAATATCATAAGTGCTAATTATAGGTCGTATCAGCTCTAACATGGGACTAAAATCATATTCATTTCCATTTACATTCTTCTCTGCTTCTAGGTAAATCTTATCATGAATTAAATTATCGCCAACCATTACCATCGATAAAGTATATTCTTTTACTTGATTCTGCACCCTTTCCTGATCTGCATTCTCTTTTTTTATATTACTTGTTTTATTTTCAAAAAAATACTGATCAGTCTGAATTCCTAAAATAACTACTAAACAACCAAGAATAAGAAGCGCAATCAATACCCTTCCTTTTCTTAATTGTCCCCTCTTCCTTCTCATGAATTACTATCCCCACTTAAAGGTTTTACTGCCATATTACTATCATATTTCTGTACAATCGCCTTATATCTCTCATAAACAGACTTATAATCAGATAAATAATCCCCGATCTCCACTCCAGAAAAAGGAACTACTTTAAAATCACGCCAATTTTTATAATAAGTATAAACTAAATCATTATCTACATTCTCAATTGTAATGTTAGTATCATCCCCTTTTACCGTTTTATGTATTTCTAAACTAGTCATAAGACCTACCATTTTATTATAATTATCATTTTGATACTGTGCAGAAATAAAATTACCCAAAGAATAAATCACTAAAGTATTATCGATCCAAGTAACAGGTTGAATAACATGTGGATGAGCTCCAATAATAATATCGACTCCTAAACTAGCTAAATATTCAGCCATATCTTTTTGATATTCTGTTGGCTCATGAGTATATTCTACTCCCCAAGGCATCGCAACAATTAAAACATCTACCTTTTCTCTAACACTTTCAATATCTTTTTTAACTTGTTCTTTATAAGCTTGATACTTAGTATCTTTTTCTACATCATTAATTTCTAAATCAGTAGGCCAAACATTTACTAAGTATTCTTTACCACTAGGAACCATAATACCATTTGTTCCATAAGTATAATTTAACATCGTATAGGTAATATGATTTTGCTTATTATAATCAGGAGACGATTTTAGGGGGAAAAGATTTGGGTGTTAATGATTTTCCTACTTTTAATTCTCCACAAGTGGTAGGAGATGCTATGATTGATGCCGGGTTTAATTTGGTGTCCTTA
>JALEZJ010000131.1 GCA_022772985.1 Erysipelotrichaceae bacterium
CTTCAGGGGGTCGCGAAAATACAACTGAGTATTATTTTATTACAATTAGTTCGTAATATTATCCAATATGTTTTCAATTATTTGCAATAAATCTATAAACTGAAGAGAGCATTACCGAAGATATCGTGATAATTATTAATAAACATATATAATTTGTATCTAAAGTATCCAATTTGTATTTAATATGATTCATTATTTTAAGAATTTTTAAGGATTTTATAATAGTTTTTACTCTCTTCAGTGAGAAGTTAATAACGAAAAAACTTAGATTATTCATCTAAGTCATAATTCCAAATACCTTGTTTTCCACTTATAGTATTATCAATATCTATTTTCTTTGCATCTTTTAACTTCCATACAAATCCAGATCTATTTTTATTACCATATACCATAGGATTGCTGAAACATATTTCTTTATTTAAATCATCATTAAGTTCTAAACAATCCTCTATAGTAACTTTAGCAATAATCTTTTTTTGAGGATATTCTAAATTTAGGAGTTCAACCTTTTTCATTGCTTCTTTATCAACACCTGCACCAGCATGAATTAATATTTCGCCACGATAATTATACTTCCAGGAACGAAATTCCCATATTTTAATTCCTTCCGCAACTAACGATGCCCAAGGCTGTTTTAACGTAATTACTTTCATTATGAATTAAATCCTTCATAATCGCCAAATGCAAGCATAAACATTGATTTTATAATATCTGGATTAATTTGTTTTAATTGTTCAACAACAAGATTTTCTCCAACTTTTTCACTAATCATTTCTTTTAAAACTTCATCAATTTTATCAGGCAATACATCACATAAATTTTTAAATGCATTAATTTCTCCTGTTACCATATAATAAAATCTATCAATTGATACTCTTCTTATTCTTTCATCTATATTTGATTTATAATTCCATACTTCATTTTTACTTTTTCCAGAAATAACTTCAACAAGAAAACATGTTGCCTCAGGTTCCTCCTTAATCTTTGCAATCATTCTTTCCATAACTGTATTCTTGCCACCATCATTCATTGTATTATGCTTATTTTTCATCTCAACATAATATTTTTTACCTGTTAAAGGATCTGTATAAATAACATCAAATCCTTGAGGTGGAACTTTACAATTATCAATATATTTAAACATATTTTGATTAAAATACCCAATAGTATTGGTATTCGTTTTATCAATTTGTCTATTAATTTCATCTTCAATTAATTCATCTGTTGTTTTACCATAAACTTTCATATCAAATAATAATTTTATTGGATCAATTATATTTTTATTAAAATCATTTAAATCAACATTATTCATAGCATTCAAATATGCTTCAATTGTATTTTTAATATTTTCTTTTAAATCTTTTTCACTTATAAAATTTAATTTCCACATTATACTTCACCTTCATCCAACGCTTTCATTATTTCTTCACCTACACATTTTGCCAAATTAACAGGAACTGCATTACCTATTTGCTTATAAATAGCTCCCACAGTGCCGGCAAATTTCCAATCATCAGGGAATGATTGAATTCTTGCATATTCTCTAGTAGTAAACGGTCTACTCTCATCTGGATGACATCTATCTGTTTGTTTCATCATAGGAGATGTAGTTAATGTTAAACAAGGTTCATCCCAAGATAATCTACGAGCTATACCAGTTCTTCCACCACCCATAAAATAGCATGACTTCATATATTCTCTTGCTACATCATCTGGTAAATCTTTCCAATAACCACCTGGTGGAACTAAATCAAATACTTTCTTTTTACTTTCAGGATATTTTGCACCTGGAGAATCAGGAACATTTTGCAAAACATCTCTTAATACAGGTTTATATTCATGAGGAATTGGATATTCAAATTTAACTTTATCTTTTAAATCATTTCTTATTCCAATAATAATTACCCTTTGTCTTTTTTCAGCAACTCCATAATCTAAAGCGTTTAAAACTTTCCATTCTACCGTATAACCTAATTCTTCAAAAACATTTACCATCGTTTGAATTGTTCTTCCACCATCGTGAGTTGTTAAACCTTTAACATTTTCTGCTAAAAACATTTTTGGCTGAAGTTGTCTTAAAAATTCTGCATAGTAATAAAACATAGTTCCCCTAACATCTTCCAACCCTAATTTTTTGCCAGCATAACTAAACGATTGACAAGGATATCCTCCAGAAAGAAGATCAAGTTCTCCTTTTTTTATATTAAATTCTTTTAATAAATCTCTTTTCGATACTTCGACAACATCTTCTTCTATAACATTCCAGTTAGGTCTATTTAATCTTAGTGTATCACAAGCTTTATTATCAAATTCAACAAGCCCAATTTCTTCGAAGCCAGATAATTCTAATCCTAAAGCTAATCCTCCGGCACCAGCAAATAATTCTATACAAGTTCTCTTATTTTTATTCATATTTTGCCTCCTATATTCCCAATTTATTACTAATCAAATTAGCTGCAACTTGACTCATTATATTAATCGACAAACTTCCAACTTCCTTCATAGCAGATTTTGTTTCTTTCCAAATTGCATTACTTCTTATATTATCTAAAAATTGATGTCCTTCATAAGTTATAGATAAAATCATAATTAGAGGTACCTCATCTGAAATATATTTTTGTATTTTTATATTTAAAAATCCTGCTTCATAAAGTTTTTCACAAGTATATAAAATATCTTCGCTAGAATATTTTTGTAGCTTAATTTCATGGGCAAAAATCGAACTATTATATTGCAAATTATTTTCCAAATATTTTAAAACATCTCTTACACATTCTTTTTTTAACTTCATAATAACCTCCTGATTTTTCCTCTTATTAATTATACCACATAACTATTGTTATTTTTTATTAACCTATTAAATTAATTTAACTAAAACCACCTCAAGAGAGCAAAATAGCAGCAAACCAAGGTAAAATAGGGTCTTTCTCCATTTTTAAATTTGTATCTAGTGTATCTAA
>JALEZJ010000174.1 GCA_022772985.1 Erysipelotrichaceae bacterium
TATAGAATTTTTGACTTCTATAATGTAAAAATCAATATTATGTTTTTCCTTGGTATTCGCTCTTTTTTTCCAAGTATATTATCTATTAAAAAAATTTTTTTGTCAATAGTATTTTTAAATTTTTATCATAATCTATGATTAATTTATGATAATGTCCTAAGTATTAACTTTTGAAAATGTCCCAATTAAATAAAAAATAGACTAAGTCCTAAAAATATAGTATAATTAGATATTATGTTAATAGGAGGTCTAAATGAGAAAGGTAATATTAAGAATGAATGAATTAGAAAAATACAAAGTAATTAAAGAATTAGTTGACCACGAGGGTAATAAGAATCGTGCTGCCTTAAAGTTAAATTTATCAATAAGACAAATAAATAGGTTGATAAAAATATATAGAGAGAAAGGTAAATCTGGGTTTGTGCATGGCAACCGATCAAGAAAACCAGCTAAGACCTTAGATAAATCTTTCTCTGATAACATTATACTACTTTATCGTAATAAATATCAAGGGTTTAACCTAAAACATTTTCAAGAATATTTAGCTGAAGAAGAAAACATAAATGTTTCATATAGTTTTGTCTATACAACCTTGATGAATGTAGGTATCACTTCTCCTAGAATTAGAAAAAATACAAAAAGAAGATTAGCAAAGGAGAGACTAGAAAAAGAACATAAATTAGAAAATAAAACTGAAGAAGAAATTGAAGTTATTGTTAACCACGAAATATCTTTAGAAGATTCACATCCAAGAGGTGAAAAGCCAAAATATTTTGGTGAAGTTATCGAAATGGATGGCTCTAATCACTTGTGGTTTGGCACTAGAAAAGCATGTCTTCATCTTGCAGCTGATGAAGCTACCAATACTATTGTTGGTGCATATTTTGATTGGCAGGAAACTTTAAATGGATATTATCATGTTTTTAAAAAAATATTAGAAAACTATGGCATACCTGCAAAATTTAAGACTGATAACAGAACAGTATTTAATTATTTATCTCTTAATAAAGATAAGAGAACATCAGACAAAGACGTATTAACTCAATTTGGATATGCTTGCAAACAATTTGGTGTAGCTCTTGAAACCACTAGTGTTTCTCAAGCCAAAGGCCTTATCGAACGTGATAATGGTACTTTTCAAGATAGATTAGTCAGTGAATTAAGATTAAATAATATTACTACTATTGACGAGGCAAATAGATACTTGCTTGAAGTTTTTGTGCCTAAATTTAACGCAAAATTCGCATTAGATTGCAAAAAATTTCAATCAGTATATGAGACATCACCCAATTCTGACAAAATCAATTATACACTTGCCGTTTTATCACCTAGAAAAATTGACAATGGTAATGCTATAAAGTACAAAAATCAATATTATCAGCCTTACGAAAACAATATATTAAAATGCTTTAAGCCTAAAACTCAATGTTTAGTTATTAATGCTTTTAATGGGGAACTATTAGTTACAATAGATGACAAAATTTACGAATTAAGAAAATTGGAATCACATAAAAAATATTCTCCTGAATTCGATGCGATGCCTATGCCTATAAAAGAAAAGCAAAAATACATACCCCCCATGACTCATCCATGGAGATTAACATCATTTAAAATACAAATGAAAAAGGCACATAATCAACGTATTTATGCCTAATTAATATGTTGTCAATAAAAGAAATGTATAAAATGACTTTACTCCTTGTCTTTGCTTCTTTATGCCATTTCTGTAATTGACAACATGATATATATTTTATAATTTTTCTTAAGTGCTTATAGCACATGAAGAGCTATAAGCACTTAGTTAAAGAAAAAATATTAACATTTGATGCAAAAAATGTCCCGCAAATGTTAATAAATTTTTGGGACATTTTCAAAAAGTATTGACAGAAAAATCGTTCGACAAATTTTGCATTGGTGTGTCGCTTTTTGTCGAACGAATTTTCTTGATTTTTAACATATTCATATCTTTTTAATTACATTCCCATACTTTTTAAAAATTTCTTACCTTTTTTCATAATCATTTTTTTAACACTTTTATTAGTTTCTGTATACCACATAATAGCTCCAACTGAAATTAAAGTACCTATCATAACACCTTTTGCAAATTTCATAATATTTTACCTCCTACTCTATATTAATCTACCAATATTCGTTCACATAAAGTGTGTAGCATCTGAGCCTATAAATTTTTAATTTTACTAAGGCTCAATTTTCTTATTCTTATTATTAGCTTTTTTAAATTTAATATACGATTTTATTAGCAGATAGATTTGATAAATTGCAATACCTATTAAAAACACTCCAAAATATTTTCTAAGTTCATTTACATTCATTTTTAAAGATATTTTTGCTCCTATAGTTGCCCCAATTATTCCAGAGATTATAACTATAATCGCTGTATTTTTTTGTATATTTTTATTTTTT
>JALEZJ010000019.1 GCA_022772985.1 Erysipelotrichaceae bacterium
TTCTTTGCATTTTTCAATTGCTAGAAGAAGTCCTTGCTTAGCATAACCTTTACCTCTATACTCAGGCAATATTCCATATCCTATATGACCTGCTCCTTTTCTTAAGAAATCATTCAAATAATGTCTTATTTTAAATAATCCTACTATCTTATTATCATCCCACAAAAAGAAATAAGTATCTGGAACATATCCATCAGGTAAATCTAAACCTTCAGAATTTTTTAACAATTTAGGAATTACTTCATTTACAAATTCTTCTTTTGTAACATTATGATATTTATTTTCAAATCCATTTTCTTGTGCCGGAATGGACTTTATTGCCTTATATTCTTCCTCAACATCCTCTAAATTTATCTTCTTTAAATAAAGCATACTATCATCTCCTATAAATATTATACCATTAATTATAGAAAAAAGGATGTCCACATTTAAAATGTTGTCCACATCCTTATTTTACTTAGGTTTTCTCCACATTACGTGGACAAGTTATAAAACTCGAACCAACTCACTAATTTTCAAATTTTAAGTTTTCCCTTATTTTATCTTACTTTCCACAGCATTGTTTATATTTTTTACCCGAACCACATGGCTTGTATTTTGGGGTTTTTGGTAGCTTTCGAGAGCATTTTGTGGCTCTTTTCAGCTATTGAATGCACTTGGTAGCTTCCGGCAGCACCCCAGAGTTTGACCGGAAGGTATCTAAAAAGGTATCTAAAATACTTTTTTTAGCTATTTTCGCAATTTTTTAGCAAACTACCTTTTTATTGTCGTTTCTTTTGGAATGTAGTCAGAATAATTAAATTTAGTTTTAATTGCATATTGTAGATAATTATCAATAATACTATTCATTATTATTGGAATGTTAGTTAAAAATACATTTAATTGTCCTTCATGTGATTCTTCTTTTGTTGTTTCATTTTCGTTAGTTGGAAAATCACTTATCCCTTTTATAACAACACATTCTACTCCATTAGCTTTGCATACATACGCTATTGCTGCTGATTCAGTGTCTGCTATAGTTATATTATTTTCTTTTAATTCTATATAATCTTTCCACATAACAACAGGTTTATCAGCCGTTCCTAAAGTTCCAGTATTTATATTATCATTAGTAGTTATATCAATCATTATTGTAAATGAATCTTTAATTAATGGTTCTGTTTCTTTAACTGTACAATCATATTGTACTAATTTATTAGGGAAGAAAATATCTAAATTTTTATATGAGTCATCTATACCAGCACAAGTTCCTGCTACTATAATTTTATTTAAATTAAAGTGATCTATCATGTATTGAGTAGATGCAGAGCAATTCATTTTTCTTACACCACATCTATATAATATAATTTCCTCACCATATAAATTTGTCTTGAAATATTCTCCAAAAGGGAATATATTACATTCATCAACATTAATATTTAGTTTATTTAATACTGCTTCCCATTCTTTTTTTGCCGCTATACTAATTCCTATCATTCACATCAACTCCTATATTAATTATACCATATTAAGTTTCTTTTTTATTATTATTTATCTACATAAATTCATGTAAAAGTTCATCAAACAATCTAATATTACTTCTTATCTCTTCTAAATCATACTTTTTATCATTTTTAAAATATAAATCATTATTTTTATCAATTGGATATCTAAAGCAATATGAATCATTATCTATAGAAATAAATTTTTTTACTATTTCATCCAATATTTCTGTAATATTATACTCATCGCCATCATCATAATTTTCTTCTTCCTCTGTCAGTTTTTTCTTAAGTCCAGGCCAAATATCAGAAATTTTATGATTTTGTAATAACTTCTTGCTACAATTATAATAATCGCTATTATCAATATCAAAATATATATACATAGCTTTAATTATTAATTCCAAATACTGACGAAAAAGGAACATGACAGGATATATATTGTATTCTTCTTCAAGCCTTATACTTTCAATTCGAAATTCATCCATCAAAATTGACAATTGTGAATATCTGGTTCCATCTAATAATACATCAGCTAAAATCATACCTGAATCATAATATCCAGCTGCATATGTAAAGAGAATTTCTTTATTTCCTTTATGTGAAATGTTGATTATTTTTGACAAAATTACACCTCAATTCATTCATGACAATTATAACATAATATCAAAAAATACGGAAAAAGGTATCTAAAAGGTATCTAAAGTGGTTTATAGCATATAAACTTGCAATTTTTTAGCAAAGAAAAAACTTGCGTTTTTCCTTATTTTATGCGGGTTTGCGAGTTATTTGCCACAACATTGCTTATACTTTTTGCCACTGCCACATGGCGTCCATTTAAAACTACCGTGTAATTTTTTCCTTTTAAAGTGGACTTTCTTACTCAAAAAGTTTAATAATTTACTCATAAATTGTAATAAAGTTATGTCCAATTTTCCGACATTGCAGTTTAAGTGTATCTAAAAACGTATCTAAAATTATTGATTTAATATATCGTAATATCTAAATCTATCGATTATTTTCCATTTAAATAAGAAATGTATGATTTTATTAAGTCAGCATCCATTAAGTTTTCTGGCACTTCATTTGGATTAAAAAATTTTAATCTCTTAGTTTCTGAATCACCTTTTAAATCGTTAACATTAACATTTGACACTTTAGCTAAATACAATGATGTATTATTATAAACAATATCACCATTAGGATAACTATTCTTTCTTGAATTACCAGATAAAGTATCAATTAATATTAAATCACTTGGTTCAAATTTTAATCCTGTTTCTTCATAAGCTTCTCTAACAGCAGTTTCTCTTAAATCTTCTCCAAGATCTTGGCACCCACCAGGTAATCCCCATTTATTTCTATCAGTTCTTTCTTGAAGTAATATTTCTTTATTATCATTTTCAATAATTATGGCTGCACCAGTTTGAATGAATGGTATATGACTAATTCTATCATCTAAAGCCATTCTAAATAATACTGGATATCCACCATAATTTTTACTTAAGTTTAATAATTCTTCTTCATTTAAGCTTAAAACTAAATTTACAAATTCTTCATGAGTATATTCTCTCATTTTTTTAAATTCCATACTATTCTCCTTTATTTAGCATTAGGTATTTATATATTTCTCCCCAATTATTTACATTTATAACATTTTCTATATCTACCTTATTTGAAGCATTGTTTTTAAAATATAATGCACATATTCCATTATCAGCTGCATTTATACAAATATTACTGTCATCATCAATCATATAATCAACATGCTCTTCTAATAGTTTATCTATCTTATGATGTTCATTATTAAATACTTTAATATCTCCAAATCCAATTGTTTTTAATTTTTTTATAGCTATTTCAGTTTCAAAATCATTTCTAGATGTTACTACAATAAATTCAAATTTATCTTTTAATTTATTTAATACTATATCTAATCCAGTCATAAAGTTTGCATTTTTTAAAACAGTCTCTGCATTTTTATTATAAAAATCTTTAAACTCTTCCTCAGTCCAATTATATCTCTTTTGAAAAATCCTTTGAGTATTATCAACTATAGTATCTTTTCCATTTCTTTCTACATCATATATTTCTGTATATACTCTATATAAATTTTCTGAGTCAAATACAACCCCATCCAAATCAAGTGCTATTTTTTTCATATTTATCTCCTCATATATAATTATACCATATACATTAGTTTTTATCGTTAATTCATCTAAAAAACGTATCTAAACGCCTTTTTTTGATAAAAATTACTCAAAATGTTGAATTATAAAAACCCTCGTAAAGCCTTATTTTACAAGGGTTTTTAGTGCTATTTGCCGCAACAAACTTTATACTTGCGTCCACTGCCACATGGACACGGATCATTTCTTCCTACTTTTTTACTTTTGGCTTGAATCTTTTTAGTATCTTTTCCATCGTTAGTGATTGTTTTCTTTACTACTTCTTTTCGTTCAATATTTTGTCTAATTTCTGCTTTTAATAAGTAGATAGATACATCTTTATTAATTCTAGTTAACATCATATCAAATAATTCGTAGCCTTCCATAGTATAGGCTTGTAATGGATTTTCATTGGCGTATCCTCTTAGGCCAATTCCTTCTCTTAAATGACTCATGGTAGAGATATGTTCCATCCAATGATTATCAATTACTTTTAAAGTAATGGCTTTTTCAAATTCATTTCTAATTTCTTCTGGAATATCTGATAATTTTTCATTATATTCTTTTACCACTAACTCTGCTATATGGTCAATTACTTCTGATGGCGTTTTTCCTTTAATTTCTGATAAAGTAATACGATTGGTTTTTAATAGATTTTCGTTGGTTGCTTCTAATATTTCTTCATAGTCTTTATCACTTAGTTTATTGGTTTCTATTAAATGATCGTTTACAATGTCAGTTACATGATCACTTAATAATTTTAATGTTTGCTCGTGAATGGAATCACTATCTAGAATTTCATTTCTTTTGGCATAAATGATTTCTCTTTGATTATTCATGACATCATCATATTGTAATAGTTGTTTTCTGATATCGAAGTTATTTCCTTCTACTTTCTTTTGAGCACTTTCAAATGATCCGGCTAACATTTTATTTTGAATTACTTGATCGCCAGAGAATCCTAGATTAGCTAACATTCCACGATACTTGTCAGAACCAAATCTTACCATTAAATCATCTTCAAATGATAAATAAAATTGGGTAAAACCTGGATCTCCTTGTCTTCCAGAACGACCTCTTAACTGATTATCAATACGACGTGATTCGTGTCTTTCGGTTCCAATTACACAAAGTCCACCTAATTCTTTTACGCCTTCTCCTAGTTTGATATCTGTACCACGACCAGCCATGTTGGTAGCGATAGTTACTGCTCCTTTTTCTCCGGCTTTGGCGATAATCTCAGCTTCTCTAGCGTTGTTTTTGGCATTTAATACTTCATGAGGAATTTTTTTCTTTTTTAGCATACTACTTATTAATTCACTTGTTTCAATAGCAATCGTACCTACTAGTACAGGTTGGCCTGCTTGATGTCTTTTTTCGATTTCTTTTACAATCGCATTATATTTTCCTGACTTACCAGGATATAATAAGTCGACAGCATCTTCTCTGATGACTGGTTTATTGGTTGGAATTCTAATTACCAACATGTTATAAATATTTCTAAATTCTTCTTCTTCTGTTTTCGCAGTACCAGTCATTCCTGATAATTTATGATACATTCTAAATAGATTCTGGAAGGTAATTGTTGCTAAGGTTTTGGTTTCTTGTTGGATGGTTACGCCTTCTTTGGCTTCTATTGCTTGATGTAGACCTTCTGAGAAAGCTCTTCCTTTCATTAATCTTCCTGTAAATTGGTCCACGATGACGATTTTATCCTCTTGAATTACATAATCTACATCTTTATGCATGAAGTAATTAGCTCTTAGAGCTTGTTGGATGTGGTGTACTAAAGAGGTATTATCGATGTCGTATAGATTTTTTAGATTGAATTTTTGCTCGGCTTTTTTGGATCCTTCATCGGTTAGATTGATACTTCTTGTTTTTTCATCCATAATGTAGTCTTCATTTTCTACTAAGCTTTTTACAAAGTGGTCAGCATCTATATAGAGATTAGCTGATTGAGCTACTCCACCTGATATAATTAATGGAGTTCTAGCTTCATCGATTAAGATAGAATCTACTTCATCGACGATACAGAAGTTTAGAGGTCTTTGTACTCTTTTTTCTTTTTTTACAACCATGTTATCTCTTAGATAGTCAAATCCTAATTCATTATTTGTGGTATATAAAATATCACAATTATAAGCTTCTCTTTTTTGTGTAGCAGTTAATTCTCTTAAATTTAATCCAACAGTTAGGCCTAGGAACTTAAAGATACTTCCCATCCAAACAGAGTCTCTTTCAGATAAGAATTCGTTTACTGTTACAATATGAACTCCTTTTCCATCTAAGGCATTTAGATATGCTGGTAATACTTCGGTTAGTGTTTTACCTTCACCTGTTTTCATTTCGGCAATATTTCCGTAATGGATGGCAAGACCACCTAGTAATTGGCAATAGAATGGTTTCATACCAACGCAACGAAAAGCTGCTTCTCTTGCTACTGCAAAAGCTTCGATTAAGATATCATCTAGAGTTTCTCCTTTTTCTAATCTTTCTTTAAAGACATTGGTGTATTCTTTTAAGTCATCATCACTTAATTTGGATATTTCTTCATCTAGAGCTTCTATTTGATCTGCTATTTGTTTAAAGCGTTTTAATTCTTTATATTCATTATCAAATAAATTCTTAAATATTTTTAGCACTTTCATCATCTCCGTATATGTATTTTAGCAAAAATTAGATAAAATTACTAGTATTTCTACTTAAAAAGAAACTAATTTTAGTTATTAGTTTCTATTACACCATAATTTCCATCTTTTCTTTTATAAAGAATGTTAATCTCATTGGTATTCGCATCTTTATAGATGAAGAAATCATGTCCTAAGAGTTCTAATTCTAAAATAGCTTCTTCTTCATCCATTGGTTTCATTTCAAACGTTTTTCTTTTTACAATTTTTGATTCTTTTTTCTCGTCTTTGGTTATTTCATAATCGAAATTAATGAAGGTATCATTTTTCTTTATTTGTTTTTTTAACTTGGTTTTGGTTTTTCTGATTTGGCCTTCTAATTTATCAATTACTAAATCAATTGCTGCATATAGGTCATCGCGTCTTTCTTCGCTTCTTAGAGTATATTTGTCATATGGAATAGTTACTTCGATGATTTGTTCTTTTCCTTTAATTCTGATTAAAACATTAGCTTCTACATCCTCATTTTTAAAATACTTATCTAATCTAGATAGTTTTGTTTCTACATAGTCTTGGATGGCTTTGGTAATTTTAATCTTTTCTCCTCTAATTTTGCATTTCATATTATCACGATCCTTTCTTTCTTGCATTATAGCATAAAAAGATTTATTTGTATATAAAGTAAACTAAATTCCATAATTTCACTTAATTTAAATTATTATCTATATTGGTGATATAAAATACTTCTTTAGTCTAATCTTAATTTAAGGTTTTAACTAGATAAGTATTTTTGGTATATAAAAAGAAGAAATTAATCTTCCTTTTGTAATTTAATGTAGGTATTTAACTTGATGTAAGAAATATTATCTAGCATTTCATTGATTACATCTTCCATAATAATTTTGTATGGCATATTCTCTTCTCCTTTTTTAAAGGATAACACTTTTTTTGATAAGTTTCATCTGTTTCGACAAAAGATGTCAAAACTAGTGCCTATTTAATATCTTCTACCTCATCTTCTACATAGATTCTAATCGTTCCTATAAATCCTTTATTTTGTTGACTATTATCTAATTCAGCATAATCCACATATAAAGATAAAACTACATTTACAGTTTCTTTTGCATTTATAGTGCCATCATATAAAATGTAATTTTTGCTACCTGCTTCGTTTGTCCAAGTATTATTTGTTAAAGTCGTTGCTGGAATATAGTTATCGCCAATAGTTGCTTGAAACTTTACATATTTTGGATCTAATCTAGTAGTGTTATATTTTGTATAATTTGATACTTCTTCTATCGTGATTCTTAATACTTTGCTTTTGGTATTGTTATTTTTTATTATAAATTTGGTATTTTCGATATTTTTAAAGTCATTATATTTATTTTCAGCTTCACTAATATAAATTCCTTCTCCTGGATTTGTATTAATACCGCCATGTCCTGGTTGTTCTTCCACTTCAGGATCTTCCTTGATTTCGCCATTTGATTTAAAAGTCAATTTACTTGTATCAATGATATAACTTGTTCCATCTGATTTTATTACTTGTGATTTTCCATTATCAAAGTTAAATACTTTTTCTCCATCTGTAGTTGTTTTTTCGCTGATTTGTTTTGAAGTATTAGGTGTCGTGGTAATTTCTTTCGTGTCACTATATAAAATATTGTCACTATCTTCTACATATTGTCTTGTTCCATCTGAATAGGTGATAATAGCGGCACCATTGTCAAAATAAGTTACTTTTTTTCCATCATTGGTACTAATTGTTGTTCTAGAGAATCCATAATCATTTGGAACAATTTCATATAGTTTTTGTTTATTTAATAAAATATCACCACTTTTTTTGACATAAGTGATATTCCCATTTGGTTCCGTTATAATTGCTGTTCCATTTTCAAAATGAGTAATCGTATTGCCATCTTTGTACGTTTTTTCACTGATTGCAGCGAAAGAATTATATTTATTATAAGTAATTGTTGTATCTGTTGTAATGATTTCGGTATTTTTGTTAATTAGGTATTTTTTCCCATTTATTGTTATTAAAGATGTTTTGTCTGTAAAGGTAGTTATTGTATTTGATCCTACTTTCATATTTTCTTTAGTAGGTGCCACACCACTTGGTGCTAAATTATTTAGATTACTGCCATTATCTAATTTGATATTATTACTGTCTCTTACAAACAATACTTGATTTTTATATTCTATTTTGGCTGTACCGTCTGAATAGTAAGTAATAATGGTGTTATCCATTAGAGTTGTCGTTGTAGAAGTTACAAGAACTTTTTTGGCTGTTTTATCTATTTTTCCATTTTGATTAATTCCATAATCTCCATCTTTATTTGTAGAAATGCGATAAATTTTACCACTAGATTGTACTACGATGGATGTTCCATCAGTATAATAAGAAATAACATCTCCTTGTTCAGACATTATTGTTTTTACTAGTAGTACAATACCTTGTGATCTTGCAATTTCTCCAAGTAGTTCATCCTTAATATCATCGTCGTTTATATCAGGATTATTGTTGCTATCAATCGTTTCGCTTCCTTCTATATAACTAATATCATAATCATTACTTCCCTGGAAAAGAGAAAAGGCAATTCCTGTTGATATGAGGATTAGGCATGCAAGTAAGGTAGTAACTACTAATAGCATTAAATTTTTATGTTTTTTTAAAAATAGGAGGAAAGGATTTTTGGTTCTTTCCTCTTCTATTATAATTTTTTTTTCTTTTTTTTCTTTTACTCTAAAAAGATTAGTTTTCATATTATCATCTACTTTTGTACTTTTATATTTTTATATTTTTTTCTTTTTAATCCTTTTGCTAATTTTACAATATCATAAGATATTACAGTTAAACATGGAATTAGAATCACAATAATCCATCCACCGTCAGATGCTAAAAATTCTTGTAAATATCCTAATTTTGGTATTTTTAGAATTACTTTACCATAAATATTTTTTTCTGGTACTAGGGCACTATCCGCTACGTTGTTGTTATCTCCTTTCGTTTGAAATGTATATTGTCCTGATTCGGCATCATAATTTTTCTTGATAATTCTGTGAGTGATGATCGTACCTAAAAACCTAGAATCGGCAGAGGCAAAAGTTATTATATCTTTTTCATTTAATTTAGATGCTTCTACCTTTTTAGTGATCACGACATCATAGACTTGAATGTCAGGTAACATACTACCAGTTAAGACTACATAAGCATTAAAAGTTGGACTGCTATAATCTCCTTTGGCTGCTCTTATTTTGATATCTAAGACATAGATTAATAATGTAATTCCTATTAATAATAGGAAAATGAAAATAGCATAAGAAATCACTCCTAAAATAAATTTTATGAATGGTTCTTTTTTCTTAACAATTTTAACATTATAATGCTTTGATTTTGTAATATCAATATTACTTTTTGGGCGATCTGGTTGTTTATTTTCTACTAAGTTAATTTGATTTTGAAAAAAGGGATTTTCTGTATTTTCTTTTATCTCTTCTTCAAAAAATGGACTAGTACTTTTCATTTGAGATGGTTCTTTTGATTCTGAGGGGGGGGCTAGTTTAATTTCTTCTTGATTCGTTGAGTTTTCGTTAGTTATTTCTATAGAAGGAGATGGAGATACCAAATTTTTAGTTGTAAAAAAAGGATTTTCTGTATTTTCTTTTATTTCTTCTTCAAAAAATGGACTAGTACTTTTCATTTGGGATGTCTCTTTTGATTCTAAGGATGGTTCTAATTTCATTTTTTCTTTTTTTGTCGATGTTGGAATTTCGTTTGGTATTTCTATAGAAGAAGCTGGATCCGTTAAATTTTCAGTTGCAAAAAATGGATTTTCTGCTTTGTCTATTTTTGTTTGTGATTCTTCATGAAGGGAATTATTTTCGTTGACATTTTTTGTCACTTCTGTATCTGAATTGTCTTTGAAGAAAACTGGTTCTTTTATATTTTTAGTAGAATCTTCTGAAGATTGTATTTCTGTTTTAAAAAATGGGTTTTCTATTTCTGGCTTTGAATCTAATTCTTTATCTAAATTAAAAAATGGATTATTCTCTATTTTGATAGTTGAATTATCATCAGATGTTTCTTTTTTTAAAACTGAACTATCTAAAATTTTTTCATCTGATTTTAAAGTGCTATTCTCATTTTCTTGGGGTATGGAATTTTGTTTTGATTCCTCTTTTCTTTCAGAAAACCATGGATTTTCTAATTTGGGATCTAAACTTTTATTTTTTGGTTCTTCTTTTGGATTAGAAAATAAATCAAATCCTGTAGAGGACAATTCCTTCGAATTTACTTCTGGTTCAAAAATTGAATTTATAGTATTTTTGTCTTTAGCTAATAATTCTTCTTTCGAAGGTGAAGGGGATTCTTCTTGAGATGTCTCCGCTACTGCTTCATCAAATAAATTAGAACTTTGTTGAGATTTTATTGTCTCGTTAGATGAAAGATTTTCAAAAAGATTATCAAATGTTACTGAAGTATTATTTGGAACCTTTTTATCTTCTATTTGAGTATTTTCATTTTTTAAAATATTACTAAATGTTTGATTATCATTATCTTCTGTTGTAGTACTTGAAAATATATCTGCAAATGTCTTTTCCTCTTTATTATCCATTTCTACACCTCTTTAATCTATTTTTTGGGAAGCATCTACCCTAATTAGTCCTGTTAAATTTTTTCTCATTTCTGTGTTTTGATTTTGTCCATTTTCTTCTATCCATATCATTAAGACAAATTCTTCACTTGTTTTATTTTCTACATAAATATTACTTGCTATGGTAGAGGTAGTTTTCCCCTCTATGTATCCTTCTGATATTTCTTCTTGATTTTGGTTATATAAACTATATTTTAGAGTTTGATTTGAAAACTCATTTTTATTTATTTCTATTGTTATTTCTAATAAAATGTCTAAACTTCCTGTATTTGTTACTTTAAATTTATTTTTATATATATTTTTTTCTGTTTCAAAACTAGGCTTTTCACTTGGGTATAGAAGATTACAGTTAATTATATTTCCTGATAAATATTCTATTGAAAGTGTTCCAGTATAAACAGCACTACTTCCTTCTTTTTGACTAAATATCAATGAATAGAGTGCAAATGTTGCTCCTATTATGACGGTGATAAAAGTTAATATTAATACAATAATGTAAAAGATGTCTTTTTTGTCTGCGGTATTATTCAATTGTACCACCTCTATTATAATAGTATCAAAAAAACAAAAAAAAAGCAATCAAAAATTGCCCTTTCTTTATTTTATTCTTGACCAGTAATTTTTCCATTACCATATTCTCCGCTATCAAAGCCACCACTTACTTCGATTGAAACAGTTCCTTCAAAGGTTTTTCCTTGCTCTGGTTGTTCTTCTCCAGTTTCTTCTAGCCATATTACTAATTGGTAAATATGTTTTTCCTTATTTGTTACGTTGTACGTTGCACATCTTGTTGTATCATCTAGTGCTTTATCTGATGCATCAGCAGTATATCCAAATAAACATGCTACTGGATTTACGGTCCCTGTTATTTCTCCTTCGTCACCAGTGGTATCATATGGTTTTTCAAACTTTCCAAATTTTTCATCTACAAAATCAATATTGTCAGGATTCGTATCAGTATTTGGAAAATTACTTCTAATAATTCTATAAGTATCTACAATTCCAAATCCAAATTTATCCGTTAATGTCTTATCATTTTCTTCTTTAAAGGTTACTTCATATAAAATATAACTTAAATTATCAAATTCATTTTTATTTACTTTGATAGATGCAATAATATCAGTCGTTTCTCCAATTGCTCCATCACTTTCTATTGAAAATTGATAAACATAGCATACTTCTTTTCCTTTTGCATCAACACATTTTCTATCTACATCATTTTTATATACATCATAATCTGTAATAATCTCCCCATCTGTTTCTGGATTATATACTGCGACTTCTTTTTGATATTTTTTTAAGGCTACATTAAGAGTTGCAGGTATTAAATTACTTGCTTTTATCTCTGTACCTCCATCGTAATAAATACTGACATACGCTGATTTTACCGTTACGTCGTTTTCTGCACTTCTTGCGGTTGCGGAGAAATAAGCGAATGTTGCTCCTAAGATCGCAATTAACAAAGTAGCAATTCCAATTACTAAGTTAAAAGTATTCGTTTTATTATTTGCGTTTTTGTTCTCATTACTAGGATTCATAGCGTTTTGTTCTATCGGCTCTTTCATATGCTATCCTCCTTCTACTATAATAATGATAGCAAAGTTTCCTTTAAAAGTCAATTAGAAAAGATAATGTTTTCTAGAATAAAATCCGTAATATTTTAGTTATATTTTTCTTTTTATCTACTTTTATTTTATTACTATAAAAAGTTAGTATAAAAACAAAAGAACTGAATAGATTCGTTTCATCAGTTCTTAAGTTACAAAAATTTTATTTTTATGGTTGATTCGATTGTAAATCATTTTCATTTCCAATAGAAGCTGTAATAGTACCACTAACACCTGTTGTTCCATCTCCAGAACTTACAATTACTTGTCCAGTAAAGTTCTTAGCGGCATCAGTTGCAGTTTGATCTACATTAGCATTTTTTATATATAATACTAATGCAATTGTTTTTGTTTCTTTTCCTTCAATCGTAATGTCATCAGCAATTTTAGCTGTTCTTACTGCTGGTTCAGCGTATTGATTATCTTCTGTTATTTGAACTAATAATCTATCTATTGCCGGTTTTTTTACTACTGTTCCTTGTTCAGTATCTCTTGACTCTACCCATTTTAAAAGATTTTTCTGAACACCTTTTCGATTGACATATACTGCATTATATACCGTATCTTCCAATAATGTGCCTTCTCCATCAACCACATCAATTGCTCCGTCTGTTTCATCTTCTGAATTTTTTCTAAAAACAGGATCCCCATCACCATTAAAATTTTCAGTTGAATCATAATCTGTTCTATCTTCTGGAATTACTATTTCATAAGCCATTGCATTCAAGCTTGTAAAACCATTTTCTTCGCTTACTACATTAAGTGATACTGACTGAGGAGAATTCGCTGAATTTGTTACTTGAAATACATATACACTACAAATAGAGTTTCCAAAATCATCTTTACATAATGTATTACTCATATTTGTTTCATCAGATATTGTAGTATCATTTTGATTTTCAAAAGAAAATTCTACTACTGCTGTATCTGCAGGTATTAAATCTTTTTTCATCCAAGCTGCTCCATAGCTTATGTATTGTAATTGTAAAGTAGTAGATCCAGTTTGTACTGCTGAATTCATACTATTCGTTGTTGCAGTGAAATATGCGAATGTTGCTCCTACTGCCATGATAATAAAGGTTGCAATTGCTATTACTCCATAAAATAGTCCTCTTCCTTGATTTTCTTTTTTTAAAGTCTCCTTTGAATTTTGGTTATTCTCCACTTCTATCTCCTCCTCTATTATATGTATTCAGTATAACAAATAAGAATTTAAAAATCAAGTCTTTTTGAGTGGTTTTCTAGAAATAGATTTACGGTTTTTTCTTTCTACTCTTTTGAGATTATGACATTTTTAAAAATTTTTTTTCAAAATAAAGTAAAAAATTTTTTATTGGTAGTAATATTTTTGGCTTCTTTATTTTTCAAGCTTTAATTGCTATTTTCAATTCTTTCACTTTGAAATTCTTCTGCAATTAGTTCTAAATCTTTAATTAGATTATCCGCTTGATTCCAACTTGTCAACCTAGCTCCCGAAGCAAATTTATGTCCACCGCCACCATAGACAGCAGCTATTTCATTAATAATTGGTCCACGAGATCGAATATTTGCTCGAATCAAGTTACTTTTTTTATCTTCTGTTAAAAAAATCCAAATTAAAATTTCATCAATACATTTTAATTCACTAATAATATTGCCAGAACTAGCAGAATCTACTTCATATTCTTTTAGTAGTTCTTCTGTTATTTTTATGTAAGCTACTCCATTTTCTGTTACTTCCATATTTTCATAAATATATCCTTGAAATCGAATCTCGGATAATGGTCTCATATAGAGAGGTTCATATAAAGAAGTAAAATCTAAGGATGTTTTCTTTAATAACTTATTGACTAATTCAAAAGTTCTTCCACTCGTATAGCTATGCATAAATCTTCCAGTATCTGATACAATTCCAATATAAAGATTTTGGGCAATTGTCGTTGTTAGCGATAATCTATTTTTAAAAACAAATTCCAAAATTAGCTGACTTGTCGAAGAAGCGTTGTCATCTATTAGTTCAATACTGGCAAACTTATCTACAAATGGGTGATGATCTATTTTAATAATATTATCATATTGTTCTAAATTGATCCCATCTATTCTTTTGATATCTGGAGTATCTAGTACAATTAACAAGGTGCTCTTTTTATCAAATTCTTCTATTTTATCTAATATCCCCATAAATTTAAAGCGATTCGAAGGATTGCCAATTGCATACACATTTTTATTTGGAAATTTATTTTTTATTAATTCTCTTAAAGCAAACTGACTTCCTAAAGCATCTGGATCTGCTCCTATATGTCTAGCAATGATGATTGTCTTATATTTTTTTATCTCTCTATATATTTTTTTATAAATGTTAGCCATTCTTTTCTTCCTCTCTACTCCAAACTATTTCATGGAAATATTTTTTTCTTTGGTTGCTTCTTTTGTTTATTATATCATAATTCTTTTTGAATTTTAATTTTTTTTGAATTTTTCTATCTTTATTCATGCTTTTATAAAATTTACTCAATTGAAAAAGTAAATTGCAATATATATAATCTAAACCTCTATGATTGCAATTTTGTTTTGCACAACTTTTATAGTATAATATTTTCCTGATATCTTACTTGTGTTTTAAAGGAGGAATTTGTTATGAATACAAGTAATATATATAACAAACATTTAAATAGAGAATTAAGGAATTTAATAGAATTGGGATTAGACAATGGAGATAACTTTGTGACTATTGCAAAAAATATAAATAAGAAAAATAATACTATCTCCTATGAAATAAAAAAACATAGAGTTTTTTCAAAAGGAAACCACTTTAATATAACTGATGATAGTTACTTAATTTGTTCAAAATTAGAAAAGCCACCTTACGTTTGTAATGGTTGTCCATCTAAAAAAGGATGTAGAAAGCACAAATATTTTTATAGAGCTAAAGATGCACAAGAAGAATATGAATATGATTTAAAAGACTCAAGAATTGGTATAAATATGAATATACAAGAATTTAAAAATCTTAATAAAATAGTAACTACGGAAATCAAAAATGGACATTCTTTTTCCATGATTTGTATGAACCATAAAGATGAATTCCCTGTAAAAAAAAGAAGTTTATATAATTATCTTGAAAAAGGTTACTTAGATATAGCTAATATTGATTTGCCTAGAAAAGTTAGATATAAGAAAAGAACAAAACATACTGATATAACTATTAAAAATACTAAAATTAGAGAAAATAGAACTTACCAAGATTTCGTAGAATATATTGAAAAAAATCATATTGTAAATATAGTAGAAATGGATACAGTTGAAGGAATTAAAGGAGGTTCAGTATTATTAACATTGCTGTGGAGAAATTCTAATTTTATGCTTATATTTAAATTAGAAAAACAAACAACTGAATGCGTAACTAAAAAATTTGAATATATAAAAAATACTTTAGGCAATGAATTGTTCTATAAATTTTTTCCAGTCATTCTAACAGACAATGGTAAAGAATTTTTTAACCCTGACTTTATAGAAGATAATGGACCTGAAATAAATAAAACCAGAGTGTTTTATTGTGATCCAAGAGCAAGTCAACAAAAAGGAAAAATAGAAAATAATCATGAATATATTAGAAGATATTTCTCTAAAGGGAAATCTTTTGATCAATATGAACAAGACACTTTTACTTTAATATCCAATCATATCAATTCAACACCAAGAGAGTTATTTGATGGAAAAACTCCATATGAAGTCATGAGTTTCTTTAACCCAGAACTTGTGAATTATTTTAATATCCAAGAAATAGAAAAAACGAAAGTAGTATTAAATTATAAATTATTGAAACAAAAGAAAAATGATAACTCCAATATAGTTATCATCCAAAGAAACAAATAATAAAAGTTTTTGTGTTACTTTTTTCAAAAAGTAACATATAAAAATATTATTTAACCATTCCTGGTTTCTTTGATTACTTTCTTATCCATATAAGAAAGTAATGCTTGCACGGCAGTGCACCATACAAGTAAGATATTTAACAAACATTTCAATTTAGTTTTGCACGATTTTGAGCAAAACCTCTTTGGCGTGCAATAAAATAACTAAATTCAAGTATATTTTATCACAAGATTTCAAAAAAATGTATAAAAAAGTTAAATTTAATCTTGCATAAATCCATATTTTATAAGAATTTATTAAGATTTCAATTTAACTTTGCATTTGAGCTT
>JALEZJ010000036.1 GCA_022772985.1 Erysipelotrichaceae bacterium
TTCTTTGATAACTTCATATTTTTCTTGTTCATTCATTCTTAATTCAACCTTTCTCATTTTCCACCTCGGTGGAGTATTATATTAATAGTGAGACATTTTTGCAAGTTAATACTTAAGACATTATCACAAATTAATCATATATTTTTTAGTAAAGAGGAATTTTTACTTGACAAAGAACATTTAATTATATATAATTATCAAGAAAGAAACGGAAAGAAGATGTATTTATCTCACCTGATTGCCAAAGCAATAGGTTAAAAGCCAATTATTTATATTAAAGATTAATTTGTATAATATTATTTGCTTTTTTAGATGAATACAAACTTTCTTGTATTCATTTTTGTTTATGGAGGTGTTTGATATCGCAAACAATAAAGATAACTTAATTAATGAACAAATTAAGTGTAAGGAAATGATGGTAATTGGACCAAACGGAGAACAACTTGGTGTTAAGAATAGACAAGATGCATTAACTTTGGCTAATTATGCTGGATTTGATTTAGTACTAATGAGTGAAGGTGCTAATCCACCAGTATGTAAGATTATGGACTATAATCGTTTCAAGTATGAAAAAAAGAAAAAAACGAAAGAAGCCCAAAAAAAACAACGAGAAGCTATGGTTGATATAAAAGAATTCAGATTATCAGTAACCATTGATAAACATGATTTTGATACCAGAGTAAATAATGCTAAAAAAGCTTTGCTAAAAGGAGATAAAGTAAAAGCTAGTATTCGTTTTAAAGGACGTCAAATTGCTCATCCTGAACTTGCAAAAGATGTTTTAAAAAGATTTGAGGAATCTTTAAGTGATATTGCAGAAATAGAAATTCAACCAAAAATGGAAGGTAGAAGTATTTTCATGCAATTAACACCTAAAAAATAGAAGGAGAATTGATTATGGCAAAGAAAGTAAAAATGAAAAAAATTAAGAAAAAAACTCATAGCGGATTAAAGAAAGCTCTAAATGTAAGACAAAGTGGCTCTATTTCTATCAAGAGTCAAGGAACTCGTCATAATACTGGAAAAAATAGTGCTAAGAGAAGCAGACAAAAAAGAAAAAGTAATGGATTAAACAATTCAGACTTAAAGAGAGTAAAAGACTTAATATAATAGAAGAAGGAGATGTAATAAAATGACAAGAGTTAAAGGTGGCACTGTTGCACGTGCAAGAAGAAAAAAAGTATTAAAAGAAGCCAAAGGTTATTTTGGTAGTAAACATAGATTATATAAAACTGCTCATGAACAAGTAATGCATTCAGGACAGTACGCATTTCGTGATAGAAGACAAAATAAAAGAAACTTTAGAAAATTATGGATCACTAGAATTAACGCTGCATGTCGTGAAAATGAAATTAGTTATTCTAAATTTATTAATGGCTTAAATAAAGCTGGAGTTACAATTAATAGAAAAATGCTTAGTGAACTTGCAATCGATAACAAAGAAGCATTTTCTGATTTAGTACAAATTGCTAAAGATAGCTTAGACGGAAAAGCCTATGAACCAAAGCTTGCTAAAAAAGAAGAAAAAGCAGAAACAAAAGAAGTAAAAGCTACTACAAAGAAGACAACTGCAAAAAAAGAAACAGCATCAGAAAAGAAACCAACTACTGTAAAAAAAACTACAACTAAAAAAGAAGAAAAATAAAAGTGTTTGGATAATCACTATTGAAGTACAATTATCCAAACTTTTTTTAGAAATAAAATAAATAATCAAATATACTTCCAAGATGTTATATTTCTTAAAACTGTTATAGAAAATTCAATATAATCAATTAATAAGCAAAAAGTTTTTAACAGGTTCTCATCAAAAGAAGATTTAGAAATGTTTTCCTATTTTCATCAACTTCTTTTAAATTCATCTCTCTAGAAGAAATGAATAAGCAAACACTCAATAAAATTAAAACGTATTCTTGAAAAGTAAATCCTTAAAAATAATAAAAAACATCTAGTAATTTAGGTGTTTTTTTTGTATAATAATAATAGGTGATAATATGCTAGGGAAGATTATAAGTATTATGGGGGATGTTGTCAGAATAAAATTAGAAGCAAACTTATATGATTTGGATAATCTAATGGGGAAAAATGTTATTTTTGAAGAAAATGAAGCCAAAATAGTAGGGGAGATTTTAGAAGGAGATAGCACCTATTTAGATATTAACCTAATAGGAGAAATTATTTTGGGAAAATTTATCTATGGAAGCATTGTAAAACCATCATTTAGGACACCATGTCGAATTATCACAACGGAAGAATTAGATATTATGTATCAAAACGATCCAAATACCAATTCTATTAGTATGGGTTCTTCTGTTATTTATCGAAATTATCGCATTTCTTTAGATGTTAACTCTTTCTTTTCCAATCATTTTGCTATTCTAGGAAATAGTGGTTCTGGGAAAAGCTATTCCACATCAAAAATCTTACAAACAATATTTTACGAAGCAAAGAGTAGTATTCCGTTTCGTACAAATTTATTTTTATTTGATGCATATGGAGAATATCAGCCAGCCTTTAACGAAATAGGAAGAGGGAATCCGAATTTAAATTATAAAGTAATTACAACTGATTTAAATAGTACGGAGTTTCAACACTTAGCGATTCCTTTTTGGCTATTAGGAGTAGATGATATTGCCCTTTTATTAAATGCCAACGATGAAAATCAAATTCCTATTATTGAAAAAGCCTTAAAATTAGTTGGTTATTTTACTAGAAGTGAAGATGAAGTATTAGATCAAAAAAATGATATTTTAGCTAGAAGTATTTTAGATATTATTTTTTCAGGAAAAAGTCCTAGTGAGATTCGTAATAAATTAACATCTGTTTTAACAAAATTTAAAACCAAAGATATTAATCTAGATATTTCTTTAACAAAAGGCGGATGGAGTCGAACTGTAAGACAGTGTCTATTTGTAGAAGAATCAGGGAAATTTGCAGATATTGAACTAGTCATTCAATATTTAGAAGGGTTTACCCAAAATGAGTTTCAATTAACATTACCGGACGGCACATTCGCATATGGATTAAAAGAATTTGCTTTAGCCTTAGATTTTGCATTAATTAGTGAGGGCGTTCTAACTAGTGAAAAAGTATTTGATTATGCCAACGTTTTAAAAATTCGTTTAAATACATTAATGAATAGTGACTATGCTAAATATTTTGAGTATTTTAATTTTGTTACAGTGGAGGGATATATTAAAGACTTATTAACAACATCAAATGGAAGAAAAGCCCAAATTATTAACTTTAATATTAATTATGTAGATGATCGAATGGCAAAGAATTTGGTAAAAATTTATTCTAAAATGTTATTTGATTACTTATCTAAATTAAAAGATCGTGGCTCTTTAGCTTTTCATATTTTATTAGAAGAAGCTCATCGCTATGTTCAAGAAGATATTGATATTAAATTATTTGGATATAATATTTTTGAACGAATTGCTAAGGAAGGAAGAAAATATGGAATATTACTAGGGATGATTAGTCAAAGACCATCTGAATTAAGTGAAACTGCTATTAGTCAGTGTAGTAATTTTCTTGTATTTAAGATGTTTCATCCTAATGATCTAGCTTTTGTAACTTCCATTTTGCCAAACATTAGTAGTAATCTAATTAATAAACTTAAGACTTTTCATTCTGGTACTTGTATTGCTTATGGTAGTGCTTTTAAGATGCCTGTTGTAGTGAATATAGATGAACCAAATCCTGGACCACTTAGCCAGAACGTAAATATCAGCAAAGTTTGGTATGTAAGTCAGCAGTAACTTTATGTCAACCTTTAGAAAAAAATAACTAGAGGTTGACTTTTTCTTAAATTACAGTATAATATAGCTACCAAGGGGGACATTATGACAAATGAAGAATTAAAGAAAATGGATGAAGAAATAAACCAAGCGATGCAAAGCGGTAATTATCCAATTGTTCATGGTGATATTATTTCAAAAATGATCAATATTCAATTGAATGACAGGCTCTTAAATGAAAATGCTCGTGTTTTAGAAACCTATTATGAATATTTAAACAAATTAGAAACAATGCCAAAATCAGAATTAAAAGGAGTTCTAAAATTATTCTAGGGTGCAGACATTATTGATAATCAAAGATTAGAAAAAGAAGATTCCTTTTTAATTAGTGCATATATGCAAGCAAAAAAAGAGCATGCGATAGATTATATATTAAAAGCACATAGACTAGATAATAAAACCTTATTAGAAGCACATGGAATATTATTAGACGGAACCTCTTCTAGTGAGAAGTTTGATAACTTCAATTATAGAACGAATAATAGACGAGTAGTTGGAAAATGGAGCAATAAAGGAAGATATATAGATTATTTTCCTATTCCTTATGATGAAATAAAGGATACCATGCAAGAATTTTTAGATTATTATCATGAAAAAGAAACTAGAGAGGAATATCTATTTATCAAACCATTTTTAATACATGGTATGATAGCTTCACTACAAGTTTTTGATGATGGGAATACTAGATTTGGAAGACTACTTCAACATGTAATTTTATTTCAACAAACAAATGATATTTTAAATAAAAATTTTCCAATTCCTACTATCTATATTACAAGAATGTATTACCAATATTATCAAAAATACCGTTCTCTTATTAGAGAATTAGTAACCGAATGTAATAATGAAATATTAACAGAATGGTGTATTTTTAATTTGCGTAGGTTAGAAGAACAAATTTGGAATAATTCAAGTAATGTAGAAAAAATATTAATGAAGAAAATATAATCCTATAAAAAATATAGATTTTTCTTTTTAAATTTGATACAATGATTAAAGTTAAGGACGTGATATCATGAATTTACAAAATGTAAAGGGAAGTATGGATTACTTGCCAGAAGAACAAATTTTAAGAAATAAAGTAACAAATATTCTAAGTAATATGTTTGAAAATTATGGTTATTTACCAGTAGAAACAACAACTATTTGTTATTATGATTTACTAGCATCTAAATACGCAGGTGGATCCGAAATTTTAAAAGAAATTTATAAACTAAATGATCAAGGAAAAAGAAACTTAGCCTTAAGATATGATTTAACAGTTCCATTTTCTAAAATTATTGCCATGAATAAAGGAATCAATTTGCCGTTTCGAAGATATGAAATTGGCAAAGTATTTCGGGATGGTCCTGTGAAAGTAGGAAGGAATAGAGAATTTTATCAATGTGATGTTGACGTTTGTGGCATTGAAGGACAATATGTAGAAGCTGAATTATTTGAAATGGCAGTTGACTGCTATCATCATTTGGGAATCGATATTTATATCGAATGGAATAATCGAAAATTTTTATCAGGATTAATTCAAGAATGTGGTATTTCGAAAGAATTTACCTCTTCTGTCATTCTATCTGTGGATAAATTAGCTAAAATAGGGGAAGCTGGAGTTAGAAAAGAATTAGAAGAATATCATATTTCTGGAGATAAATTAGATAAATTATTTAACTTTTTTAAAATAGATTTATCTGTGTTAGAAAAAAGTTTTTCTAACAGCAATAATGAATTATTAAAAAGTGGAATAGAAGAAATACTAACTTTAAATAATTATTTAGTTGAATTAGGCTTAAAAGAAGCAAAATTTACCCCTTATTTAGCAAGAGGACTAGAAATTTATACTGGTACTGTATGGGAAGTATTTGATAAAGAGCAAAATGTTACTTGTGCGATTGGTGGTGGCGGAAGATATGATAATATTATTACCAATTTTATAGCAGACGGCAATATTTATCCTGCTGTTGGCATGAGTTTTGGATTGGTACCTATTGTAGAAATATTAAGAAAAAAAACAGAAAATAAAGAAAATAAATTATATGATTTATATATCATTCCATTTGATAAAAAAACAGAGTCTATTTCTCTAATGTTGGCAAATAAATTAAGAAATAAAGGTATTAAAGTTATTATTGAAATGAATCATAAAAAAATAAAAAAATGTTTTGATTGGGCTAATAAAAAAGCAATTCCATATGTAACTGTAATTGGAGAAGATGAAATGAAAAATCAAAAACTAAATTTAAAAAACATGAAAACAGGAAACAGTACAGAATACTCCCTTAATGATATAGATAATATAGTTAATATAATTAAAAGATAATATTATGTGTATAAATAATCTTCTTTCGTATCAAAATAATTAATCTTACAGTAAAAAGACATATCAAAAGATTTATAAGTTTTGTTCAAACTAATGACGAAATGATTATTAAACATTAGTTTATTCTGATAAATAATCAGGATAAAAAATAAAATAATTTTAAAATCGTTCTAAATACCTAAAATAAAGGATTAAGAATGATTTTTTTGCAAAAAATATAATTTGTGGCATAAACTTGACAGAAAAATTGTTTTGATAATTTGCTTTTTTTATTAGTACATACCTATATTACCTTTTATTATATAGGTTAGTTACTAACAATACTTTATTACATGTTTTTAACCTGTGATAAATAACATATACTTGATTAAATATTGATAATAATATAAAATTATATTTATAAAGATTAAGTACTAAAATAGAAATAATTTATAGATAATATGGATGTTATTATAATAATAATTTGTGTATGGATGAAAGATGAGTAAATATATTATAAATGATAGAGTTAATAAAAATAATGTTGATGAATTTTATACAGAATTTATGAATTATTCTTTTAAAAATAATTTTGAAAACAATGAATTAAAAGCTAAATATAAAGAATTAGAAGATATATTATTAAAAATAAAAATGAATTAGTGATACTATAGTAAAAATATTAAAGGAATCAAAAATTATAAAGATAGAAGTGGATAAATGATAGGAACATATACTTTAACTATGCTTTGTGAGAAGTATGGAGTTGATACAAACAAAGTTGTTAATAAAAATAACAATATATTAGAATATGGAGAATACAATAAAATAGATTATACACTTAATTACTTAATAAATGAATTAGGGATAAATCCTAAAAATATCGAGAAATGTCCTAGTATTTTATATAGAAATGTAGAACAAATAAAAGAAAATATTAGTTTTATTAAATTTGAAAATATATCTTTTTCTAATATTGAAACTTGTTTACATGTTTTTTCAACAGATTCAAACGAATTACAAAATACATATAACTATGTTCTAAAAAATTATGGAATATTAGCAATTGAAAAGGTAACATCGATTTTATCAGTTCATGTAAATATAATATTGGCTGTTGAATCACTAGATATCAAATTTGTAAATCGTATTGGAAACTTAAGTGTAGCTGTTGGTGTTGAATGGGGGAGCACAAATATAGAAGAAATACAAAAGATAATTCAAAGTCCAGAATTTAAAGAACATCCAGAAATGTTTACTTCACAAACACTAGCACATGCAAAATTAGAAGAAATACAAAAGATAATTCAAAGTCCAGAATTTAAAGAACATCCAGAAATGTTTACTTCAACAACACTAGCACATGCAAAATTAGAAGAAATACAAAAGATAATTCAAGGTCCAGAATTTAAAGAACATCCAGAATTATTTACTTCAACAACACTAGCACATGCAAAATTAGAAGAAATACAAAAGATAATTCAAAGTCCAGAATTTAAAGAACATCCAGAATTATTTACATCACAAACACTAGCACATGCAAAATTAGAAGAAATACAAATATTATTGAAAATGGATATCTGGAAAGAACCAAAATACACAAATTTATTAACTTCATCAATAGTTGCAAAATCTAAACAAATGATAACAAAGATACCTATATTATTGGAAATAGCAAATTTTTATCAAATTGAAGGATATATAAATACTTCGTTTTTGCTTTTTTCACCAAGTCAAAATTATGCTTTGATTAAATATTTAGAAGAAAATAATCTACCATTAGTAGAAAATAATAAATTAAATCGAATCTTTGGAAAACAACCTGGATTTTTAAAGAAAAAATATAATATTGATTTAAAGAATTTAATGATGATATATCCGTTTGATGAACAAGTGTTAAGTGAAAGGAAGACAAGAAAAATATGATATTAGACGAAATAGATACTAAAATATTAATGGAAAATTTTGTTCAAGAAATGTTAAATAAAATTGATAGTAACAATGTAAAAATAATAATTAACTATTTATTGAAAAATGGCATATATTACGCTAAAGATTTATTACTAAATTCACTTGATTTGTTTTTGTTAGATAGTAATATATTTATAGAAA
>JALEZJ010000037.1 GCA_022772985.1 Erysipelotrichaceae bacterium
TATTCCGTTTCACTATTTTTAGGTTTTCTAGAAAATATTTTCTTTCCCATTCCAATAGAATATTCATAAACATAAACACCAAATAACTTTGCAAAAAGAAAATGTCCAAGTTCATGAATAAGTACAATTGTACCTAAAATAATAATAAATAATATCAAACTTAACATAATTCCTCCTTATAAAATTACCATAATAATTCGAATACCAAGAGACACAAATAAAACACTATCAAACCGATCTAATATTCCACCATGTCCAGGAATCAAATTAGAATAATCTTTATTATCAAAATACCTCTTAATACTACTAAATACTAAATCCCCAATCTCAGACAAAATAGTTAAAAAGAAACAAACTAAAACGATTTGCACCATTCCTAATCCACCAATCGCCAAATTATAATAAACACTACCAATCAAACACCCCATAATAGTACCAATAACACTACCCTCTATAGTCTTCTTAGGTGAAATACTAGTAAGTTGATGCCTACCTACTAAACACCCACCAATATAAGCATAAGTATCTGTAACAAATGCAATCAAAAAAGTAAATACACATTTATAAACATCTGCTTTAGCCATATATATAATATTATGAAAAGCAAATCCTAAAAAGAATACAACCCCCATAACAAAAAATGCATCATTAATATTATACCTCTTATGATCATTATAAAATACAATAGGAATAGTCATTCCCAACATTGGAACAATCAATAGCAAATCATCATCAAGTTGAAAAAAAGTATCATTTAATACTAACAAAATTAAACTAATTACTCCAATCAACCGAATCACATCAATACTCTTCCCTTTTTCTTCATATTTAATATTCATAAGTTCATGATACCCCATAATAGAACAAATTAACATAACAAGACCAAAAGTTTGATAACCAATTAAAATAGAACCTACTAATATTGCCATTAAAATAACTGCACTAAAAGTCCTTTTTTTCATTTTAACACCTCATTCTCAAAATTATTATATAATAAAAAAAAAGGATATTCAACTAGATTTTTTCTTTTTTACTAGCAATATACACTTTTTCACAAATTCAAAATCCCCAAACTTATCCTACTTGTCCCATCCATCTTTCCTCACCAAACCTCATAACAGAAACAGAATATCTTTTTCTAGTCAATGTAAATAATTTCAAATAAAACCACTCCTAAACTACCTTACCATAAACTTTATTATCGTTATCTACCCTTTCTATCAAAACAGATACAATCTGATTACTCTGATAACTTCCATCCACAAAAACAGAAATATAATTAGAAGTAAGTACAACAACCTTTCCATCACGACGAACCTCAGTTAATCCATCTAATACCTTCCCAACATATTTTTGATAAAATTCTCTTTCTTGTTCAAAAGACATCTGTAAAATCTGCTTAACCCTTTTCTTCTTAGTAATTCCATCTACTTGATTATCCATCTTACTAGCAGGCGTTCCTTCTCTAGGAGAATAAGGAAACGTATGAATCTTTGTAAAATGAATTTCTTCTAAAGTTTTAATTGTCTCTTGAAAATCCAAATCAGTCTCCCCAGGAAAACCAACAATTAAATCAGTTGTAATAGAAATATCAGAATCAAGAGATCTTATTTTTTGTACAAATTCTTTAAAATATGTTAAATCATAACGACGATTCATTAATTTTAAAATACGTTCAGAACCACTTTGAAGTGGAATATGAAAATGTCTAGCAATTACTTTAGAATTTTGAATCAAATCCAGAATACCACTAGTTATCTCATTAATTTCAATAGAAGAAAGACGAATTCTATAAATACCCGGAATTTTCACTAAACGACGAAGTAATTTCTCCAAATTCATATTTTCCAAATCCATCCCGTATTTACCAGTATGAATCCCAGTTAAAACAATCTCTTGATAACCATTTTTTACCAAATTAGTAACTTCCATTACAACATCATCAAATTTTTTACTACGAATTATCCCCCTGGTATAAGGAATAATACAATAACTACAAAAAGCATTACACCCATCTTGAATCTTAACAAAAGCTCTAGTATGATTATCAAAACTAGTAATATTCATGGCCTCAAAATCATTAACTTTCCTTAAATCATAAATTTTTTTAATTGCCAAATGATTATCTAAATATTCTTCAATATACTCCACAATTCTACTTTTATCTTTATTTCCCAAAATAATATCAGCATCAATCTCATCACTCTTTACCTGACTATAACATCCCATTACAATAATAATAGCCTGATCATTTCTTCTCTTTGCCTGATGAATCATTTTTCTACTTTTTCGATCACTCTCATTTGTCACACTACAAGTATTAATAATATAAATATCCGCCTCATCTTCAAACGAAACAATCTCATATCCATGATTTTTAAGTAAATTTTCCACATATTCACTCTCATAAATATTTACCTTACACCCTAAAGAACAAATACCAACTTTCATCAAAGACCACTTCTTTCACTCAATATTTTCCTATTATATCATCAAAATACTGATCCATCAAATAAATTCTTAAATAAAATTACCAGTTCTATTTAAAAGAAAAAATTTTTATCTCTAATCACAAACATTTTTCATTACAAATGATTTGGTTCAATATCTATCTCAACCCGAACTTTCCCATTATTCTTATAATGATTATCAATATCAAGTAATACTTTTTTTAATTGATCATCCTTTTTATATTTAATAATACATTGCTGTCGATAAACATTATCCACACGAAATACACTAGCCATTGCAGGACCTAACACAAAAGTAGTAGAACTCAAATTTGCTCTCAAATAATCACCAATCTTACTAGCTTCTTGAAAACTAATTTCATAATCATGTGTCAAAATACGAATTAAAATAATATGATAATACGGACTATAATTCAATTGCTTTCGAATTTTCATCTCTTCTCGATAAAAAGAAAAATAATCATGATTCTGAGCATATTGAATACTATAATGGCAATTATTATAAGTCTGAATAACAACTTCTCCAGGATATTCTGACCTTCCTGCCCTTCCAGAAACTTGACACAACAATTGAAATGTTCTTTCACTACTTCTAAAATCAGGAACATTTAAACTAGCATCAGCATTAATAACACCTACTAACGTTACTAATGGAAAATCAAGCCCCTTCGCTATCATCTGTGTACCTACCAAAATATCATATTTATGCTCTCCAAAATCTAAAAGTATTTTTTTATGAGCCCCTTTTCTAGAAGTAGTATCCATATCCATTCTAACAACCCTAGCAGAATATCTTTTTAATAACTCTTCTTCCAATTTTTGAGTTCCTAATCCATAATCTTTCAAATCATGACCATGACACTTTGGACATACTTCAAACTTCCTTACAGCATATCCACAATAATGACATCGTAACATATTACTAGTCTTATGATAAGTCAAACTAATATCACAATTTGGACATTTAATAACTTCACCACAAGCATTACAAGTACAAATAGAACTATAACCACGACGATTCAAAAGTAAAATAATTTGCTCATTTTTCTCTAATTTTTCCTTAATTTTTTGATCTAACAACCTAGAAAAAATAAAATGTCCCCCTTTTATTTCTTCCTTCATATCTACAACATGAACAACCGGTAACATTCCCTTGCCAGCACGCTTTGTCAACATTAATAACTCATACACTTTATTACCAGCTCTAGCCATACTTTCCAAAGAAGGTGTAGCACTTCCTAATATAACTGGACATTGATGATATTTTCCCCTAAAAATAGCAACATCTCTAGCATGATACCTTGGATGATTATCTTGCTTATAAGTAGAAGAATGTTCCTCATCAATTATAATTATTCCCAAATTATCAAATGGAGCAAATATAGCACTCCTAGCCCCTACAACAATATGAACCCTTCTCTCTTGAATCTTACGATATTCATCATATCTCTCCCCATCACTTAATCCAGAATGTAATATTGCCACATCATCCCCAAATCGACTTACAAATCTATCCACAATTTGAGGAGTCAAACTAATTTCAGGAACTAGCATAATTGCTGTCTTTCCATTTTGAATAACCCTCTCAATCATATTCATATAAACCTCAGTTTTACCAGAACCTGTTACTCCATATAATAAAAACGTTCGATAACTATTTTGAAACTCCAACACTCGATCAACAACTCTTTGTTGTTCTAAATTTAATACAATTCTCTTATCCTGATAAACAGAACCATAAGAATATCGATACCCTTCCCTTTCTTCAATCCGAATAATTTCCTTCTTTATTAAACTACGAATACTACTATCAACCTTAGATATCTTAATTTCTTTTTCCTGCAACAATCTTTTTAATAACTCTTTCTGCTTTTCATATCTACACTGTTCTATAAAACATATAACATCTTCTTCCAACATATTAAGACAAATATATTTATCCATCTTTATTTTTATATTCGTCTTATAACTTGCTTTCAAAGCTTTAGGAAGCATCACCTGATAAGCAGAAATTTTAGAACACAAAGTAGTACTACTAATTACATTTCCTAACTCTATCATTTCCGAATTCAAAATAGGAATAACATCCACTAAATCGATAATTTCTTTAATCTCACATTGTTCTTCACAATCATGTTTTAATTCTAATACAAAACCTTCTAACACTTGATGCCCAAAAGGAACTTTTACCCTAGCCCCAACCTGAATATCATCTTGAAACCTCTCAGGTACCAAATAAATAAAAATCTTATCAACATTCTTTACTCCAATTTCAACAACTACACTAGCATACATACAATACACCCTCTTCCAACTTACAATCATTATAACAATCCAAAATAAAAGAAGTCAACAAGATTTACTCCTGCCTAATTTTTCCAAAATAAAAGACATCAAAAAAATGGATTAACTGAAATAATAAAATCGAAAACATACAAAGAATCACTCATGAAACATAAAATCAATTATCATATGTGTTTATAAATATTTTGTTGAAATGATTACTTACTTCTAATAAAATACATTCAACAAATAAAATAATTTATACATTCTATAAAAAATACTGATATTCAATTATTAAGAAACTAGGTATTAATAATACATTTTTTATAAACTTTTACATAAGCTATAATGAAAATTATAAATAAAGGGGTGGATGAAATGAACAATGAAAACTGCAATCACTGCGACAACTGTATTGCAGATATTCTAAAAGTAATATTAATCCTTCAACAAAGTGTCAATCAATTAGATTCCTGTTTAGAAACCTGTGATCGAGGATTTTTAGGTCAACAATGTTGCCCAACTTGTTGTAATACCAGACCAATTATATTATATACTTGTGGTTCCAACGGCGTCCCATTAAGCCTACCAATTAGTAAAAATCCGAATGAAGAAACAACTTCCAGTATCTTCAGATTAGAAAAATTAGATGATTGTTGTGCTACCTGTCGTGTACTTACGGTAAATTCTGATAATACATACAATGCAACAAATTCATTTTTTACAATCAATTTAGACTGCTTATGCATTATTCGTTGCCTAAATGACACTTTCATTGAAGGGATTTGAAAAAAAGCCTAACATTCAGGCTTTTTTCAAATGAACAAACCCAGTTTATTTTTAAACTGAGTTTTATTTTATAATTTCGATAAAAATGTAAATGACAAAATAAATGAATATTAATTTACTTTTTTTCTTTCCCTACCCCTACCTTTTTTCTTTAACTGATTAGAACTTTCAATCGAAACCCTCTCAGCAAGAGCCAAAGCAATCATTAAACTAATAACATAACTTCCACCATAAGATAAAAACGGTAAAGGAACTCCCGTAAGTGGACCAATGCCCATAACCCCAACTAAATTAATAACTACATGCAAAAATACATATACACAAACACCATAAGCCATCAAAGAACATTGTAAATTAATAGCTCGCCTCGCAATACGATACAATCGATAAATAACAAATAAATATATTAAAATCAATAAAATTCCTACCCATAATCCCCATTCTTCTACAATAATTGGAAAAATAAAATCCGTATAAGACTCTGGTAAATATAAATATTTTTGAGTACTCTTTCCAATTCCCTGACCAGTAAAGCCACCATTTTTGAAAGCAATAAAACTATTACATAACTGATATCCAGAATCTTCCTGATACCTTTCACAAGGATCACGAAAATTAAATCTTTCCTTTTGATAATCCTTTAAAATTTTTCCATCCGTAATTACATATACACCAATTACACAAACTAAAATACCAATTACAAATAATTGAAACCTCTTTAAAAGTTTTCGTGGCATTGGTAAAGAAAAAAACATCAAAAATGCAATCAAACCAACGATAAGAGCAGTCCCTAAATCAGGTTGAATGAGAATAAGACCAAAAATAATCATAACTGGAATAATAGGTAAAATTAAAGTCTTTATCTTATCCAAATTTTCTCTATTTTTTCCATAATAACAAGACAAAAAAACAATACTAATAACCTTAGCAAACTCACTAGGCTGAATAGATATCCCACCTATTTTAAACCAACTTTGAGCATTATTAGAAATATGTCCATAAACAGTTAATACTATCAAAACTCCAATAATTCCTATCATAAAAACATAAGAAAACCACTGATAAACCTTAGTAGGTATCCGAATAATAATCAAAAACAAAATCATACCTAAAGCCAAAAAAATAGCTTGCCTATAAAAATAATGATAAGGACCATACCCATATCTCATATAACTTTCCATACTAGACGCACTAAGAACCATAACAAGTCCAAAAAGAAAAAAAGTAAGCCCTACAAACAATAAAGGTTTATCCATCTTAGAAAAGACTTTTCTCATAACCATCATCCTTCATTATTTATCATATCATATAATTCTTACTTTTTTGATCCAAAATAGAATAATTTACACTGATTAGACATTTCCATAAATTTCTATCCAATAATGTTTCCATTTTCAAACTTTACATCCAAAAATTTTCTACTAGCTAAAAAATCACACATATGAACAAATCTTTGCTCAGCAGTCCTAGGTTTTGGTAAAACCTCTTTTTGTTGATAACTATCATATGTCCATTCCCCCATATGAGACTCAATCATCGAACACATCTTTCTAACATCATCAATCTCTAACGATAACTTATCTTTATTTTCCATAATCAATTTAGACACCAATAATGGATGGTCAAACTTTGTATATTTACTATGTTCCATTCCACTTTTAACCCCATCATGTAAAGTAAGTGCCATTATAATTAAATCTTTATCTTTATCAGTAAATTTAGCCCCTACTGTATTATTATTTAAAAGCTCATTCGCAATTCGAACCGCTACCTTTGTATGTCGAACAAGTCCACCTTCTCCTTGAGCAAAATCAGGATGATATTTTCCCGTTGAAGCCGCTGGAATTTCAAAAAAATAATCAGGAAGCAACTTAATCAATATCTTTAAATCTTTTCTTCTTTCCTCATCTTTTACATAATTAATTTCTGTTTTAAATACTTCTATTTTTTTCATCACTACACCTACTTTTCTATATGTACATCTAATTGATTATAAGGAATTATAATTCCTTCATTATCAAACGCTTTCTTAATTATCTTTAATACTTCCCTCTTTACTCCTATTTGTGTCATTGGATAACACTCTATTACAATTGCATAATTCAATGAACTACTCTCAAAACTGTCAATACCTAATAACTCCATTCCATACACATTCTTATTCTTATCTATTTGTTTTTTTATATTATTTAATACACTCTCTACCTTATCAATATCAACATCATAACCAATAGGAATTTGAAGAACAATTTTAGAATGATTTAAATTGTAATTAATCACTTCACTAAAAGAAGAATTTGATAAGATTTTAACTTCACCAGTATAAGCCTTAATCTTAGTCGTTTTTAGTCCCAAAGATACTACCTCACCTGTAAAATCATTTATCTTAACCCAATCTCCAACCGCATAAGCATTATCAAAAATAATAAAAATTCCTGCCAAAAAATCCTTAATAATATCTTGAAAAGCAAGCCCTACAATCACAGTAACGGCTCCCAAAGAAGCAATCAGACTTGTCGTATTTACTCCATACAAATTTAATATCATAATAATTACAATAAAAGCAATCACATACTTAATAATATTATTAATTAACACAATAACTGTTGTTTTTCTCTTATCAATCCCCTTGCTATGCTTAATATTAATTTTACTAATACTAGTAATTGTTTTAGCTATCACAATATAAATAAGAATACCTACTATAATATAAATAATTGGTAAATAAAATTTTTCACTACTAAAAAATCGAAACATCTCCTGTAGCCTCCTTATCAATATTTTACCATAGAACCAAAGGATACTCAAGAAAAATCACCCCTAAAATATTTATTCTATAATTGAGATAACACTTATCAAAAAAAAGAATCATGAAATAATAATTTTACACCTAACATAATTGAAAGAAAAAATTCTACTATTACCTTATTCCACCTTACCAATAATATTCCATCCATAACTAACTTTCAAAAAATATTAATATCTCATAAATAAAATACCTATCATAATAAATAGGTATATTTTAAATATATAACATTCTGTAATTAGTTATTGTAAAATCAAAATACTAATATCACTTATCTCTTTATATCCATCTTCAATCTAAAGAAGCATTTTCTTCCTCAAAAAACACATGATACCATTTTAAAAAACTATAAATTGCCCAAATCTTACGATAATTATCTCTTACTCCATTCTTATGATCATCTAACAATTTTATAATATTATCCTGCTGAAACAACTCTGATGCAATATCCATCAAAAAAGTATTCTTAATCTCTTGATAAAAATCTTCTTCTTTAATCCATTCACGAATAGGAACCGGAAATCCTAACTTTTTCTTTTTATAACTCTCATTAGGAATATCCCTCTTTGCAGCATCCCTCAATGCCGCCTTTGTAACATTATCTCTAACTTTATATTTCTTTGGTAAAGTACTAGATACTTTAAATACTTCTATATCTGTAAAAGGAACTCTAGATTCAATAGAAAAAGCCATAGTCATCTTATCCACAATATTTAATACATTATCCGGAAGCCAATACTTAATATCAATAGCCAATTTTTTATTTAACTCATTCTCATTCTGATACTCCAAATAAGTATCACCAACAATATCTTTATTCTTTAAATAATCTCTAAAATTAAGAATATCATCTAATTCATCATCATAAAAATTCCGATTAATACTAACATAAGAATCCTCTAGCGATTTTCCCCTTCGAATCAAATATCTAGTATATTTATTTTTAGGTAAAAGCTTACATACACTCGCTACACTTTTTCTTATCCACAAAGGAAGTTTTGTATAAGGATGATCATCATAACTATTATACCCACCAAAAAACTCATCAGCACCTTCTCCAGATAATACAACCTTAACATCCTGACTAGCTAATTTAGACAAAAAATATACTGCAATGCTACAAGCATCTGTAGTAGGTTCATCCATGTGATAAAAAACATCATCAATCGCATTCATATATTCCTCTTTACTAATTTTACTAGAAGTATTCGTAATGCCAAGTCTATCTGTTAAATCCCTTGCCAAATCAATTTCACTATACTTATGAATATCATAACCAACAGTATAAGTCTTATCCGGTCTAGCCATACTAACCAAATAAGAAGAATCAATTCCACTAGACAAAAATGAACCTACTTCTACATCACTAATCAAATGATGCTCTACACTATCATGCATCGCCTTAGAAATATCATTAATAACTTCCTCATATGATCTATTAGTATCAGAAAATTTCATATAAAAATATTGCTTATCTTCCATGCTTCTACTATTTACATCAACTATCATATAATGTCCAGGTTCCAACTTATAAACATCCCTAAAAAAAGTTCTTTTCCCTGGAGTAAAACTAAAAGTAAGATAAGCACCTAACATTTCTTTATTTAACTTCTTCTGAAAATCTGGATGTACTAAAAAACTCTTAATTTCAGAACCAAACAAAAATACCTTCTCATTTTGATAATAATAAAATGGCTTTATTCCAAAATGATCCCTAGCCATAAATAACTGTTGCTTTCTTGTATCATAAATTGCAAAAGCAAACATTCCACGTAATTTATGAAGCATATCATAACCCCATTCTTCATAACCATGGACAAGCACTTCTGTATCAGTATTAGTACCAAACTGATGACCTTGACTCTCCAAATCTTTTCTTAAATCTTGATAATTATAAATTTCTCCATTAAATACAATCAAAATACTCTTATCCTCATTATAAATTGGTTGATTTCCATTATCAGACAAATCAATAATAGATAATCTACGTTGCCCTAATGCAACCTTATCATCAACATAAATCCCTTCTGCATTAGGACCACGATGTAGAATTTTCTCATTCATCAAATGAATCATACGTTCCTTATCTTCTCTTTTACCTTTACTAACAATCCCATTAATTCCACACATAATTATCACCAATACCTTTTCTACTTTCTCCCACCATCTACAACTATAATAGACCCATTTACATAACTAGCATCATCACTGGCTAAAAAATAAATCACTTTTGCAATTTCATCAGGTTCTGCAAATCTTCCTAAAACTATCTTCTCCTCTTCTTCCATTAAATAAGAAGAATCTAATTCCAAGTTCATAGGTGTTTTAACCCAACCTGGCGCCACCGCATTTACTCTAATTTTTGGTCCTAACTCTACTGCTAAATTCTTAGTCAATACATGCACTCCAGCTTTCGATGCATCATAATCCATACTATATGGATAATAAGAATCAATACCATTTGTACTTCCTACATTAACAATAGAGCCATACTCTCTCTCCTTCATATATTTAGAAACATATTTACTTGTAAGAAAAGCCCCAATCAAATTAACATCAATAACTCTCTTAAAATCTTCAACCGTCTTCATCGAAAAATCACTATCAATTGCAATACCTGCATTATTAACTAAAACATCAATTCTCCCAAATTCCCGAATAACACTCTCAACAACTGATTTTACATCTTCTTCTAAAGCAACATCTCCTTGAACACAAAAAGTTCTACAATGATAACACTCCTTTAATTCATTAGATAAATTCATAGCTTTTTCTTGATTTTTAAAATAATGAATTACTACATCATAACCATAACTAGCAAAAAGTCTAGCAGTAGCTTCTCCTATTCCAGAACTAGCCCCAGTCACTAAAACAACTTTTCCCATAATACCATTCCAATCCTTAACTATAATAATTACTAATCTTACAAATTATTCTAACGAAGTATTTTCTTCCTCTTGATTCAAAACTTCAAACTCTTCTACCTTTCCAATCTCCGTATAAATAGACTCTAACTTACATTCAAGAATACTATCATCTACTAACTTCAATAAATTAGAATAATCTATTTCAAACATTAAAATATGATTCTCTATAGTAACATTCATTTCAACAACATCATCACCACGATAACTCAAAATTACATCTTTAACCTTCAAATGATATACATATTCCTTCTTACCACTAGAATAATCTGTAACATGATCCAAACTAGCTTTTTCCATTAATTTTTGAATATCATCAAACTCCAAATATTCTCCACCTACTAAATCATAAATAACATCAACATCTGTCAATACAACACCAGTATCTTCTTTTATGTAATACCTATCATCTATTTTATAATAAGTTTGAGTCTCTGTAGCACTCTCTTTATTTATCTCTAAATTTTTATCATAACTCTTTCCAAAATAATGAAGACTAAATTCTTCTTCAAAACCACTACTATTCTTCTTTAAAGTAACATGTTGATCATACTGATAATTATCATGAATCTCTTTTAATAAATTACTAGATTCCGTATCAGTATTCTCCAAAATAGTATTATCTCCACCGACATCATCAGAAATAATATTTCCGCTAAAACTAGACCTTCCCATATTAGCAATATTAAGATATACAATCAAAACAATAACTAAAACACCATAACCAATTAATTGTATCTTAGCACTATATTTCTTATCATCCATAATCCTCTGAAAAAAAGATTTCTGTTCTGTCTTACTACAATTTTCTTTATTTAACTCATTTTTATTCTTAGATCCACTCATTACTCCAACACCTTACCTATTAAACACTTACTATTAATTCCATGAAAATAATCCAAAACCTTACAACGTCTTTTCCCTTCCATTGCAATATCCAAAACCTTTATAAAACCATCAGCACAACAAACAATCATACCATCTTTATCAACCGCCACAATCTCGCCAAGTTTCCCCCTAGAAAATTGATTCCCAGAAACAATCTTTACTTCATAAATTTTCATTCTTTTCCCATCCAAAAAACAATAAGCACCAGGAACAGAATTTAAACCTCGAACTAAATTAAAAATTTCCATTCCAGTTTTCTCAAAACAAATTTTCTCATCTTCTCGAGTAATATTAAAACCAAAAGTAACGCTCTCTTCATCTTGTGGAAAATACTTCGCTGTACCATCCAAAATACTAGGAATTGTCTCTAATAACAAATCCCTACCCAAAATAGACATTCTCTGATATAAAGAATCTAAAATTTCATCTTCACCAATCTCTAAACTTCTTTGATGAATAATATCCCCTGCATCCATCTTAGAAGACATTTTCATAATAGTCATTCCAGTCTCCTTACATCCATTGATAATAGCCCAATGAATAGGAGCACCTCCTCGAAGTTTAGGAAGTAAAGAACCATGAACATTAATACAACCATATTTAGGGTAAGAAAGTATCTCATCTGGTATCATCTGCCCATAAGCACACGTCACTATCATATCAGGATTCAAATCCAATATTTTTTGATAATCCGCTCGAAGTCTTACTGGTTGAAAAACTTCTATACCATGTTCTAAGGCCACTCTTTTAGTATCAGGAATTACTATCTTTCCTTTCCTATCTTTCTTTTTATCCGGTTGACAAACCACCATAACCACTTGATAATTATGAATTAATCCCTCTAAAATTGGAACCGCAAAACTTGGAGTCCCCATAAAAACAATTCGAATTTTCTTACTATCACAATTCCCTAAACCTTCATAATCAATCATTGCCATAATATCACCTTATTCCTAACAAAATTATATCAAAAAAAGAGAAATATATCTACATTATTTCTCCCTTTTCTACCTATTTCTAACTATTTTTAATTCTAGCAATATAATTATTAACATTAGTACTCCAGGCTGGATTTTCTGCATACTTAGGATTCATTAAATCAGCAGTTGTTAGACCATAAGCAACATAATTTCTGTAAATATTGTCAATAAAAGCACGTATCCCATCATCTAATGTTGGCCAAGCTCCATAACTTCCACAACCAGTACCTTTCATACCACCTACATTATTACAACTTTTAACTAAATTGCTACAATTCCAATTACATCCAGTTTCTTCCAAAGAAATAGCCACTGCTAAATATGGATCTACACCCTTCTCTAAAGAGTAAGAAGCATACAAGTATCCCTTGCCGGACAATTCATTTTTAAGTGAACGTTCTAACTTACTTGCAAGCTCATCCATCGTCATACCATCATAAACAATAACAGGTTGTGATTCTACAACTTCAGATTCAACTAAATTTTCATTGTTCATATTTGTTACAGTATTAGCAACTTCTGAAACCTCAGTATCATTTGTAACATCTTCTACTTCCTCTTCCTCACTACTAGTATCAACTTCTACAACCTGCAAATCATTATCTACATAATTAGAAGACTTACTAGCAGAAATAGTAATCATTTTAGTAAACATATTATGAGTTTTACTATCATCCTCAAACAATAAAATAACTAAAAAGATCAACAAACAACTCAAAATTGTTACTAATACTCTTTTTTTTAACATAAAAATTTACTCCCTTCAAATCGGCAAGTGATTAATATATTAACATATTATTTATTTTTTGTCAAATTATAGCAAACAAAGGTTCGTATTTTATATGATTAATTTGTGATAATGTCTTAAGTATTAACTTGCAAAAATGTCTCACTATTAATATAATACTCCACCGAGGTGGAAAATGAGAAAGGTTGAATTAAGAATGAATGAACAAGAAAAATATGAAGTTATCAAAGAA
>JALEZJ010000046.1 GCA_022772985.1 Erysipelotrichaceae bacterium
CGTTTTTTAATAGATATAAAACAAATTTTTTAGTAGAAAAATCACTCCAAAAAGGGAGGTATCGATTAAAATACTAGAAAAGCGTTGTAAAATAAAGGAAAAAGTGGTTAGTAGTGCATTAAACTTTGCACACTACCAAAAAAAGAATGGAGGTGTCATATGAATACAATATTAATCTCCATTTTAGCATTTATTCTTGGATTAATTATAGGTGTTTTAACGATGATCGGAATAAACACTTTAAAACTAAAACGTGATGCTACACTTGCAGTTGGCATTATAGAACAAGCTAAAAAAGACGCTGAAAAAAGCAAAAGAGAATCTATTTTAGAAGCAAAAGAAGAAATTCATAAACTAAAAATTGAAACAGAAAAAGATATTAAGGAAAAGAAAAAAGAAATTAAAGAATCAGAAGATAGACTTTTAAAAAGAGAAAGCAACATGGACAGAAGAGATTTAACGCTTCAAAATAGAGAAGATGCAGCTAATGAAAGAGAAAATGCACTATTAGAAAAGCAAAAAGAAATTCAAGAAAAATGTGAACAAATGGAAGAATTAAAAAAAGAACAATTAGAAAAACTAGAAAAGATTGCAGGGTTTAGCAAAGGACAAGCACACGATGTTATCATGAAGCAAGTAGAAGAAAATATGTCCAAAGAAATTGCTAGCTATATCAAAGAAAGAGAATCTGAAGCCAAAATTGAATCAAATAATATTGCAAAAGAAATGATTATAAATAGTATGCAACGATATGCAGCAGATATTACAAATACTCAAACTGTATGTGTAATTAGTCTTCCAAATGATGAAATGAAAGGGAGAATCATTGGAAGAGAAGGAAGAAATGTTCGTACTATTGAAGCAGTAACCGGAGTAGATTTAATTATTGATGATACACCAGAAGCAATTGTGATATCAAGTTTTGATCCACTAAGAAGAGAAATTGCTCGATTAACACTAGAAACCTTAATTAGTGATGGAAGAATTCATCCTGCTAGAATCGAAGAAGTTTACGATAAAACTTGTAATGATGTTCAAGCAGCAATTCAAGAATATGGAAGAGGAGCAATTTATTCATTAGGAATTAGCAAAATGGATGCTGAACTAATTGAAATTATTGGTAAATTACATTTTAGGACTAGTTATAGTCAAAACGCTTTAAAACACTCTATAGAAGTAGCAAATATTGCAGGACTATTAGCAAGTGAACTAGGTGAGAATGTTAATTTAGCGAAAAGAGCTGGATTATTACATGACATTGGAAAAGCAATTGATTATGAGATGGAAGGATCACATGTACAAATTGGAGCAGAATTAGCTAGAAAATATGGAGAAGATGAAATAGTCATTAATGCTATTTTATCACATCATGGAGATGTAGAACCAACTAGCATAATTTCCTCTATTGTAGCAATTGCGGATACAATTTCAGCTTCTCGACCAGGAGCAAGAAATGATACTTCAGAAAATTATTTCCAACGTCTAGAACAGTTAGAAGAAATTGGAACTTCTATCGCTGGAGTAGAAAAAGCCTATGCAGTACAAGCAGGAAGAGAAATAAGAGTAATGGTCAATCCAACTGAAGTAGATGATTTAACTAGTTATCAAGTAGCAAGAAAGATCAAAGAAAAAATAGAAGAAGAAATGCAATATCCTGGAACCATTAAAGTAACTGTAATCAGAGAAACAAGAGCTTGTGAAGAAGCAAAATAAAAATAAAGAAAGAAAAAATCAACGTCAAAACCAGTTGGTTTTTTTCTCTTAAACTATTGAAAATTAACTAGATATATTATATACTTAAATAAATAATCAAAGAAATGTTGTATTTTGTATTAAGGAGTTGCTGGTATGAGAGAAACTAGAATTATGAAAGTTTTTGAACAATATATCAAGAAATTTGATATGAATAAAGGAAATGTGAAAGCTATATATTTTCACAGTTTAAAAATGATGGAGCTATGTAAAGATATAGCCACAAATTTAGGAATCTTCAATGAAGAAGAAATCATTGTTTGCGGATTAATTGGATTGTTTCACGATATTGGAATGATTAGTAATAAATTCAAAAATTGCCTAACATTAGAAGATAATACAGATAAATCAAAAGAAAGTTTAGATATTCTATTTGAAAAAGAAAAATTAATAAGAAACATCACAGAGAACAAGAAGTATGATGATATTATTAAAATAGCCATTTATTGTCAAAATAAAAATGGATTACCTCAAGGATTTGATACCAAAGTATTACATTTCTGTATGATTGTAAAAGATGCACACGTCATTGAAAATTTTAGAATGGTAACAAACTATCCTTATATGGATATGCATATTGATAATTTTCCCAATGATTTAGTTTATAGTGATTTTAAAAAATACAGAGTAATTAATTCGAAAGTAAGTGATAATGACGCTGATAAAATTTTAGAAGTAATGTCTCTTATTTTTGGAGTGTACTATACTTATAGTTACACTTTAATCAAAGAAGAAGCATGTGTAAATAAATTAGTACAAGCCTTAAAGATTAGTAATAAAAATATTAGTAAGTTCTTTTATCAAATAGGTTCTGTATTAAATGTTTATATTGATAGAAAGATTGGTGGTTAAGATGTTGGAGAAAATTTATGATGCAAAAAAAGTAGAAGAAGGGAAATATGAATTTTGGAAATCAAGAGATTATTTTAAAAGTGGTGATTTATCAAAAGAACCATATTGTATTGTAATACCACCACCTAATGTTACAGGAAAACTACACTTAGGTCATGCTTGGGATACAGCAATACAAGATATCATTGTAAGATATAAAAGAATGTGTGGTTATGATGTTTTGTGGTTACCGGGAATGGATCATGCAGCAATTGCAACAGAAGTCAAAGTAATTAACCGTCTAAAAGAACAAGGAATTGATAAATATGAATTAGGAAGAGAAAAATTTTTAGAGGAATGCTTCAAATGGAAAGAAGAACACGAAGAAATTATTCATTCACAATGGGCAAAACTTGGGTTATCCGTAGACTATGATAAAGAAAGATTTACCATGGATGAAGGAATGAGCAAGGCCGTTCGTAGAGTTTTTGTAGACTTATATAACAAAGGTCTAATTTATCGTGGAGAAAAAATTATCAACTGGGATCCAAAAAGTATGACTGCATTATCGAATGAAGAAGTTATTTATAAAGATGTTCCAGCAGCATTTTACCATATCAAATATTATTTAGAAGATAAAAGTGAATACTTAGAAGTTGCAACAACGAGACCAGAAACTCTATTTGGAGATGTAGCAGTAGCAGTACACCCAGATGATGAAAGATATAAAAATTTGATTGGTAAGAAAGTAATCCTTCCAATTGTAAATAAATTAATTCCAATTATAGCAGATGAACATGCCGACCCAGAGTTTGGTACAGGAGTTGTAAAAATTACACCAGCTCATGATCCAAATGATTTTGAAGTAGGAAATCGTCACAATTTAGAAAGAATTAAAATTATGAATCCAGACGGAACTATGAACGAAAAATGTGGCGAATTTGCAGGAATGGATCGTTTTGTATGCCGTGAAAAAGTAGTAGAATATTTACAAAAACAAGATTTATTAATAGATATCAAAAAAATGACTCACTCAGTAGGGCACTCTGAAAGAACTGACGTTATGGTAGAACCATATTTATCCCGCCAATGGTTTGTTAAAATGAGGCCACTTGCTGATCAGGTTTTAGCAACACAACAAGACAAAAATAAAAAAGTAAACTTTGTTCCAACAAGATATGAAAAAATTATGAATCACTGGATGGAAATAACATATGATTGGTGTATTTCTAGACAATTATGGTGGGGACACCAAATTCCAGCATGGTACAAAGGAGAAGAAGTCTATGTCGGTATGGAGCCACCAAAGGAAGAAGGATGGGTACAAGACTCTGATGTATTAGATACGTGGTTCTCAAGTGCTTTATGGCCATTTGCAACCTTAGGTTGGCCAGAACAAACTGCCAATTTAAGCCGATATTATCCAAATAATGTCTTAGTAACCGGATATGATATTATTCCATTTTGGGTAAATAGAATGACATTTCAAGGCCTAGAATTCATGGGCAAGCGTCCATTTAAAGATTGCTTAATTCACGGATTAATTCGTGATAAAGAGGGAAGAAAAATGAGCAAATCCCTAGGAAATGGTGTAGACCCTATGGATGTGATTGAGGAGTATGGAGCAGATGCCTTACGTTTCTTCTTAACAACCAACACAGCATCAGGAATGGATTTAAGATATGATGAAGAAAAAGTAAAATCCACTTGGAATTTTATCAATAAACTTTGGAATGCTTCTAGATATGTTTTAATGAATACAGAAGACTTGCAAGAATTATCTTTTGAAAACTTATCGAATCCAGATAAATGGATTTTAACGAAATTAAATAAAGCAATAAAAGAAGTAACAAAATCAATGGAAAAATATGATTTTAACATTGTTGGTAATACGTTATATAGTTTCATATGGAATGATTTCTGTGATAAATATATTGAACTATCCAAATTTAAAATGAATCTTACTACAAAAAGTGTTTTAATCAAAGTATTAGATTCTATTTTAAAAATGCTACATCCATTTATGCCTTATGTGACAGAAGAAATTTATCAGATGTTACCAGTGAAAAATCCCGAATCTATTATGATTTCAAATTACCCAACTTATGATAAAGAAATGATTTTTCTAGATGAAGAAAAAACAATGGATCAAGTTTTAGAATTTATTACAATGTTTAGAACAAAAAAACAAGAATTAAACATAGGAAATGATTTCCATGTTACAATATCTATTTCAGATGAAAGTACCAAAGAAATCATTATGAACTCTTTAAAACTAACTGACAAAGTAATAGAGAAACCACTAGAAAATAATACTTTAGAAAAAATCAAATTAGATAATTTAGAAATCAATATCATTTATGATAATAGTAAAAATGAACTAGAAATAAGAAAAAATCTTGAAAAAGAAAGAGATAACTTAATTCAATCTATTAATAGAAGAGAAAAACTTTTAGGAAATGAAAATTATGTAAAAAAAGCACCAAGTCACATTGTTTCTAATGAAAGAGATACCCTCCAAAAAGAAAAAGAACAATTAGAACTAATAATAAGTAAATTAAAATAATATAAAAAAGAAACAAATAAGAAGAAGGTTAGGTGAAATATCAATGGCAAAATTTTGCGTAAAGTGTGGAAATGAATTAGAAGAGGATGTAAAGTTCTGTCCCAATTGTGGAATGGCTACTTCAGGAGAACAAAATGTCAATAATCATGTAAATCAATCTGTCAATGAAACAGTTAAGTCAAAAATTGCCGCAGGTATTCTAGGAATTTTCTTTGGATATTTAGGAATCCATAACTTCTATTTAGGGTATACCGATAAAGCCGTAGTCCAGTTACTACTAACATTAGTAGGTTGGATATTTTGTGGAATTGGTCCAGCAGTTGCAGCAATCTGGGGATTTGTAGAAGGAATTTTAATACTATGTGGCTCCATCAATCGAGATGCCAAAGGAAACCTTTTAAGTGATTAGATTAACCAGAATATTCTTACTATTAGGACAATGTATATTTTTAAAGATTTGCCTAATCTTATCAAAAAATATATCTTGTCCTTTTAAAATACTTTTTAAAATTCCATGTCCCTTCTGCGGAATGACTAGAGCCTTCTATTCATTCTTAAAACTAAATTTCAAGGAATCTATTCATCAAAACATTCTTTTCTTTCCTCTACTTTTTCTCCTATTAATAGGAAATACTATCATAATAATAGAAATCATAAAAAATAAATCTATCTTAGAACAATATAAAAATCAGTTCTATCAAAAAAAGTTACTAATTATCATAATATGTAGTATTTTGTTGATAATTAGTATCTTATTCAATATTAAGAATGGAATATAAAATCATGAAATGACAAATATTAGTAATGGTGATCATTTATGAATAATGAATTTCTTTCAGTCATTGGAAGAACCATACTAGTACTTGTCATTTTATTTGTTCTAACCAAGTGGATGGGGAAAAAGCAAGTAAGCCAAATGAATATGTATGACTATCTAATAGGTATTACCATAGGAAGTATTGCTGCAGATATCTCTTTAGACATTGAAAAAAATGTCATTGCTGGCGTCATTTCCTTAGCTATTTATAGCTTATCCGGGGTTTTAGTAACATATCTTACCTTAAAAAATATGAACCTAAGAAGATTTTTATGTGGAGTTCCAACCATCTTGATTGAAAATGGAAATATAATTGAAAAAAATCTTTATAAAGAAGGAATTGATTTAAATGATCTTCAAGAAGAAGCAAGACAAAACGGATATTTCGATTTGAGTAAGATAAATTATGCAATATTAGAAACTAGCGGAAAGGTTAGTTTTTTAGCATCTGCTAGAGAAGAACCAGTTACCAGAGGAGATATGAAAGTAAAAGTGAAAGATGAAAGTCTATCTGCCAATCTCATTATTGATGGAACCCTATTAGAAAAAAACTTAGAACAAATGAAAAAAGACAAATCATGGTTAGAAAAAGAATTAAACAATCGTGGATATAAAGATTATAAAAATATTTTACTGATGACCTTAGATAACAATGGAAAAATAACAATCTATGATAAAAATGTTAGTAGCAATACCAAAATATTAGAATAAATTGATAATGAAATACCCTAAAAACACCCTTTAAAAATTAACTAGAAATTAATTGAATTGACAATTAACATGAAAATGACTATTATATAGAGCCAACTTAGGAAATCTATGTCCTAAGGAAGGTTTTGGTGAAAAAAGAAGGGGGTTTTATGAGAAAAAAATATTTTGGAAAAGTAGTACTATTACTAATATTATTCATACTTGTGATTGCAACATATGGGTATTTCCACTTGAAAGATACTTCTAAAGAAACATCACTTGATGCCTTGAAAGAAGAATTCGTACAAGTTAATCATTCAAATAGTAGTCAAGAGGAAACACTCATAGATGGTGAAGAAGAAGGAATCAAATTATTACAACAAAAATATAACAATCCAGATATTCAAGGAATTCTTTCCATTGACAACAGCGATTTTAGACAACCAATCGTTCAAACAGTAGATAATGAGTATTACTTAACACATAACTACAAAAGGGAAGAATATGCATTAGGAGCTATTTATGCCGATTATCGAGTAAACTTAGAAGCAGGAAGAAAAATTTTAATCTTTGGACACAGTTCCACAAAAACAGATACACCATTTAATTACTTAGAAAACTACTATGACCAAAATTTTTATGAAAATCATAAATACATTACTTTAGAAACCCAAAACAATACTTATCGATACGAGATTTTCTCAGTATATGTAGAAACAAGTGATTTTACTTACATGAATATGAACTTTGACACGCAAGAAGATTGGTATTTGCATATTTTAAAACTTCAAAAGAAATCCCTGTATTCTATTGATATCACTCTAGAAAAAGAGGATGATATCTTAATTATGCAAACATGCAGTAATCATCCAAAGTATAAAAATAATTCTAAGAAGTATTTATTAATTGTTTCAAGGAGGGTAAAATAATGAATAAAAAGATGAAGACAGTTTTATTAACCTTATTATTCACATTCACAGTAGCTCTTGCTGGTAAAGTATTAGCAGATACTATATTAGGAAATAGTTCTACGGATGAAGGAAAAATCAGTGTGAATAAAACTGCCACAAAAGAAGATGTTACGTATGGCAGAAGTGCCAATGTAGAATTATCCGTAACTGGTACTGAATTCACAACTTCTACTACTCTAGATGTTGTCTTAGTACTAGATCGTTCAGGAAGTATGAATGGTCAGAGAATGATTGATACAAAAGATGCTGCTAATCAATTAGCAACGGATCTTTTGAAAAATAATACAAGTGATAGAACGGTCGTAAACATGGGAATTGTTACTTATGGAACAGACATTTTATCAAGCTACACTAGTAACAATTTAACATCAAACGTTACAACCATTACAAACTTAATTAATAGTATTCCAAATTATGTTAACAATGAAGGAACAAATATTCAAAGTGGATTAACACGAGCAAATAGTTTATTAGCAAACTCTACTGCTAAAAATAAAGTAGTTATCTTACTAACAGATGGAATGCCAACATTCTTTACTTATAATAATGAGATAAAAGGAAACGGAGGTAGTGATAAATCTGTTTGTATAGATTGGGGCACGAGAGACTGCAAGGAATGGAGAAAACCATCTGAGGCTGCTACTATTGAAGCAAGTGCCATGAAAAATGCTGGCATCAAAATCTATACTGTTGGATTTAACATTACTAGTGGTAGTGATGCAGATACTTTCTTAAAAACAGTAGCAACTACAACAAAAGATGCTTATCTAGCCAAAGATAAAGCTGAATTATTAAAACAATTTAATAATATTATTACATCTATTACAACAATTGCCAACAATGTAAAAGTAGAAGATATTATTCCAGCTGGATTTGTTTTAGATGAAGAGGCACTTAAAAATACCTATGGAGAAGAAGTTGTTCAAGTAACTCATAATGCAGATGGTACTACGAAAATTACTTGGAATATTGGTACTTTGAGTGTTACAGATGATTTAAAATTAACTTACAAAGTAACTGCCAAAGAAGAGAATTATGGTGGTATGTATACCAATGCAAGTGCTGTATTAACTGGGACTGCTGTGGAAGGGAATCCTGCTTATCCAAATGGTACAATCGAAGAGATATTCCCAATGCCAGAAGTAGCAATTCCAATGGTTACAAAGAATGATTCTTATACTGCTACCTTAGGTACAACTTTAAATGTAGATATCTCGAACGGTATCTTAAAAAATGATTCAAAGATAAAAATGTTAGATGGTGAAGATACTACTGTAACTGATCAAATTAACATTAAATCTGTATCATGCGGAAACATTACTGATATCAAAGTAAATAGAGATGGTTCATTTACTTATACACCAAATTCAGCATGTTATGGAAAAAATGATAATAAAGTAACATTTGAATATGAAGTAAGTTCAAAAGTAGTAATCAATGGTGAAGAAAAAACTGTCATTAGTAATACTTCTATCATTACAATTGATCTTACCAAAGAAGACGCAACAATAGAAAACCCTGAAGTTACAAAAACAAATGATAATGGATTAACAACAAAATCTATTACTGGCCCATTTAATTATACAGTTCAATATCAAGCAACAATAGAAAATCATATTGGTACTACTACTGTAACAATTGTAGATACATTACCATATGAACTTGATGAGACAAAAACAAATGTGTTAAGTGGTGGTAAATATGACGCTGCTACAAAGACAATTACTTGGAAAGAAACTATAGAAAACATTGATTCTTATCAAAATCAAAACAATGAAATTAACATTGTAAAACATATTACAGTATTTTATAAAAATGTACCAACAGATGTAGAGACTATTGTAAATAGTGTAACTGTAACAACAGATATTGATAATACTCCAACCGAAACAGAACAAGAAACAGAAGTAGTAAGAGGAAATCTTGTTGTAGAATATGTAGATAACCTTGGTAATTCATTAGAAGATTCTATCAAGTCTGCTGGTCTAATTGATAGCGAGTATACAACAAAGGCTTTCAATACAATTACAAAAGATGGAGTAGAATATCAATTAGTTAGAACCAAAGTAAATGGTGAAACAGTTGATTTTACAAATAACTATTCAAGCAAATATGTAGAAGGAACTACTACTGTAACTTATGTATATTACAAAGTAACAGGAGATATTGATGATGAGAATACAAGTATCACAAAAGAAGGAACAGATAAAGTTACAACATCTACTAGTGAATTTGATTATACGATTACTTATCATACAACCATTGATAATTATATTGGAAATGCAACTTTAACGATTACTGATACTTTACCTTATGCAATTGATTTAGAAAAATCAGATATTGGAGAAGGAGAGTATGACGCTACAAATAAGACAATTACTTGGGAATTTAATTATAACGATATCAATACTTATTTAAATGGAGCTTATCCAATCAATGCAGCAAAAAATATCAAAGTAGTATTTATGGATATAGATGCTAGTGAGAGAACACTTACAAACAATGTATCTGGAACAATCGAAACATCAAAATCAACTGATACAAAAACAGATGATAAAACAACAGACCTTGAAATTAAAGGAACAGTAATTGCTCATTATGTAGATACTTTAAATAATACCATTGCATCAGATGAAGAAACAACTGACTTAGTTGGGAATACATATGCAACAACTGCAAAAACAATTACTGGTTATACCTTAGTTAGAACAGAGGGAGCAAAAACATCTGGAAACTATGTGGAAGGTGTATTAGAAGTAACTTATGTTTACTACAAAGTAGAGGGAAATATCGATACAGATAATACCACATTAACAAAAACAGGAACAGATAAAGTAACTTCTATAACCGATTCATTTGAATATAAAATTGAATATCATACAGTGATTACAGATTATATTGGAGATGCTAAAGTTACGATAGTTGATAATCTACCTTATGCAATCGATTTATCTAAATCTGAATTAAACGGTGGAGTGTATAATGAAGAAGCTCATACCATTACTTGGGAAGAAGAAATCACTAATATTGATACAAATACAAATGGAAATAAAGAAATTTCTATTACAAAAACAATTTCTGTTGTGTATTTAGGCTTAGAACCAACTACTAGAGTAGTAACAAATGAAGTAGTGGCAACAGTAAGTACTTCTTTAAACGAAGAAACAACAGAGCCTGTTACAAAAGATACTGTTGTAGAAGTAAAAGGAATAGTAACTAGTCATTATGTATCAACAACCGGAGAGACTTTATCAGAAGATATAGAACAAAGTGGATTAGTTGGAAATGACTATACAACAACCGAAAAGGAAATCGAAGATTACAAATTAGTAGATGTAGATGGAAATGAGAACGGAACATATACAGTAGATCCAATTGAAGTAACTTATATCTACTACGAAGTAACTGGTGATATTACAGATGACAGTGTAGAAAAAATTGGAAATGAAGTCATTACTTCAAAGAATGATAAATTTAACTACACCATTCATTATCAAACAACTATTGAAAATTATATTGGAGTAGCAACTGTAACGATTGTGGATCATTTACCACAAGCAATTGATGTAACAGAGTCTTACTTAAATGGTGGAATTTATGATTCAGACAATCTAACTATTACTTGGAGAATTGATTATGATGTGAATACTTATGAATCTGATAGTGCACTACTAATTGATGTAACAAAAGAGTTAGTTTTAGTATATGAAGAATTAGATCCATCTATTGATGAAATTACAAATAAAGTAACTGCAACTGTGGCAACAGAAAAGACAGAAGAAACGAAAGAAGATGACTTTACTACTGAGGTTCATATCGAAGGTACAGTAACAGTGAAATATATTGATGAATTAGGTCAAGAATTAATAGATTCTATTACAATGACTGGTAAAGTAGGAAAGAACTATACCACAGAAGAATTAGAATTTGATAGTTATGAATTACTTAAGATTGAAGGGAACCCAACAGGTAAATATGAGGAAGAAGAAACTCTTGTTACTTATATCTACACCAAACTTGGTAAAGGTGGAGATGTAGAAGTATTACCACCACAAACTGGAGTAGAAGGTACAAATAATAGTTCAATTCTATTTACTTTGATTAGTAGTATTTGTCTTGGATTATTCCTTGCAATCAAGAAATTTATTTAGTAGAATTAGAGGATAGTGAAAACTGTTCTCTTTTTTTACTGTTTTTTCATGGAATATATAAGTATTTTTGACTTCATTTATTGAAAATATTAGAAAAAGAATAGAAATAAAAAAAAGAAACATGTTCAATTGTTTCTTTTCTATGGGATAAGGCCCCAACCAGTAACAACATATCTTCCTTTAGTTCTTTTTGCTTCCGCTGGAGGATTATTTGCTAATTCCCCATCTACTACTAAGGTAGAGGATTGTCCACCATCTAAATTAGCCGCATTATAAGCTCCATATAATTTTAATACATCAACAACATCTTGTAAACTAGCACCGTCAATATAATTTTTTCCATCAATTGCTAAGAACATCATCACGCCATCTTTTCTCTGAGCAATTGCCATTCTAGGAGATTTTCCCCACGGATCTCCTACTATTTCTAGAGACTTTCCATTGACAATTAAGAAAGGTCCAAATACCATTCCATCCTTAATTCCAGCCTCAATTGCCTCAGTACCAGTAGCATTCGCCATTAATTTTAATTTTCCATCATCAGTCATTCCAATAATATTATCGCGATACTGATCTTCATCTTCTCCCTCAGGAACCCAGATAATTTCATGGCCCTTAATAACGTATCCAACTGGAATATCAGACCCCATTCCATTATCGATGAATCCACCACCGTTAATACAAACAACGCCACCATATCTTTCACACATCGTCATGACTCGTTCCCCATAGGTACCGACATTAAATTTTTTTGTATGAATTAATTCGATCTTTTTCGGATCATAGATTGCCACTAAATGAGCATCAGCTGATCCTACTTTTAGTTCGATTACTTTATATAAATCATTTCCAGGCTCCCTTGTCAAAAGCTCTTTTTCATATTCATTTTTATAAGATGTCTTTTCCTTAGTATCAATCACAATATCATCTACATTAGCATCTTCCCCAATAGCTACAAAATAATTTCCATTCATAATTTTCTCAATTTTTTCATCACTATAAAATATTTTCGCAAGCCATTGATGTTCCATTGTATTCATTGCCGTAGTAACATAAAGATTTCTAACATAATCCCACGGACCATACATAATGAAGAAACAAATTGCTGCACAAATATCTAATACAGCAAAGACAATTGTTCTTGTCATAACTTTTTTCTGCTTTGCTTTTTTCTCTTTGAATTTAGTTTTCTTTTTTGCTATCATCTCTTACTCCGTTCTATATGGATCATTTAGACTACCAGATCCTACCTTTAAACTATCTTTTTGAATACTAATACATGGAACAACACTTTGCTCAGTAGTAACGCTCTTAACGGATACAGTTCCTTTCTCTTTTGTTACATAAACCAAAGAAGAGTCTCTCGAAGTTCCTGTTAAGGTAAAATAATTATCTAGAGTATCATTTAAAATGATATCTCCAATACTAGGAAGTGCTACTTTTGTATCAATTGTTTCTTCAAAAGAAGTAAGATAATCATAATTACTATCTGCACCATAATATCCATTAGAATATTTGTTTTCGACAATCAAATCTTTATAACTTAATTGATTTAAATAAGTATGATTTAAATAATATGCTAAGCTACCATATTTGGTATCATTATGAAAATATCCAGATTTAGAATAAGCATATTGCAATTTTTCTTCATCTACCTTTATATAATCATTAAGAATTAACTTCACCAAATTCTCTTGTTCTTCGTAAATCATCCAAATATCTTCCCCTAACTTTACATAACTGCCAAACAACTGATTTTCTGTATCTATTTTATAAGGATCTTCTTGAGTACCAGTACCACCTTGAAGTTCTAAAGTAGGAGACAATGTAATGACTGCCTTTACTCCCATAACTTCAGTTCCACTAGTAGTATCTAATTTGCCATCCTCATTAATATACCATATTTCATGTTCCTTATTTTGATTAGACAAATAAGTATATCTACCATTATTAATAAAACTATCTTGTCCACCAGTATTAATATAATCTTCTATAGATAACAAACCTATATAATAATCTTGATTCATATCATTACAAGTAATATTTTTTATATCGTCTATCGTATCAAGGCAAGTAGTATTTTTAACTAGATAAGTCTCTTTTTTTGAAAGATTTCTTTCTAAAATACCACGTTGATCTTCAGAACTAGAATTAAGCCACTTGATAATAGGGGAATCTTGATAACTTGTTTCTTCTTCTCCATATGTCAAATTACTAAGAACTTGTTCAGAAATTAACACAACAGAATTATCTTCATTAATTTTAACAACTCTCCAAAGAATATTAGAATAAGTTAAATAATTATTAGTAGCATTCTTATAAAAATAATAAGTTGTATGATACTGTTTAAAAGTTTCTTGATCATGGTTTTGAGTTTTCAAAGTTCTAGCAATTGTATTTGCTTCTTCTGTAATTGTTTTCTTACTACTTTGATAAAAATAAATAAAACGCCCTCCATACCATAAAATACATACGATAATAAATATAAAACTAGCAAAACTAAATATTTTTTGCATATTAATTTTTCTTTTTTTCTTCATACTACACACTCTCTATTTCTAATCATAACTATTCTGATTATACCATCTTCGACATAGTTTGACAAGTATTAACTACCAATTAGATAGTGTAAAAAAGTTATGACAGAGTATACAAAAAGAGAACTCCGTGTTATAATTACTATAGCAAAAAATAAATCAGACAAAAGAAAGGCAACTATAGAAGGTTATAAAATGTACCTAATTAAATATTGGAAAGCATTT
>JALEZJ010000193.1 GCA_022772985.1 Erysipelotrichaceae bacterium
TAATTTCATTTCCAATTTGATTACATTCTTCATCACTAGAATATGTATAGTCTTTAAAAATATATTCTATAAAATATCCTAATACTGTACCATCTTTTGCAACTACTTCTACATAATAGGTATTTGCTATTACTTTTTTATATTTAAATTGTATAGGTAGTGATATATTCATACAATCTGATGAATCAGTGCAATCTCTTTTTCCTTGATGAATGTAATATTCAGGATGGGATGTATCAACCGTTTTATCATCAGTTCTACTTGTACTAGCCTGAGAATTATTATTAGAACTTGTAGAACTGCTAATTTGATTATTAGAATTACTTGAAGATTGATTAGATTGTGTATTTGTTGAAGATGACTTATTAGTAGAATTGGTTGACTCGTTTTCATTATTATTAGAACTACTATTAACAGAATTATTATTGCTTTCTATTTGCTCTTTCTTAATGCTATCATTTTCATTTAATTTTTGATCATCACTATTTTCTTCAACTTCTTCATCATCTGTTTTTTCTTCTTTAATTATTTCTTTTTTAGCACTAACTTCCCTTTTTACTTCTTTTCTTTCAAAATTAATAATGAATACAAATATTAGAACTATTATTAAAAGTAACATTATAAAAATTTTTTTCTTTTTTCGCATTTTACTTCCTCCTATCCGAATTATAAAATTTAATTTTTTTATTGTCATTTGTATCTCAATTTATACCTTTATTAAACATAATCAAAATAAAAAGAAGTAAGATAATATATCACCTTCCTTCTCGCTCTTTTTGTCTATTCAAGTATTTCGTATAATACTCAATGGACTTAACTACATAATCTTCTATTTTATTTCTATCTATATTATTTGGGAGTACACTTTTTATTCTACTCTCATTAAACTTAATTTTTTGAACCTGATTAGGTTTTTCTTGTTCTAAGATATTATTTAATATATCAGCATCTAACTTTTTATCCAAACTTAATTTTTTTAATTCAATTGCCTGTGAAAGAGATGGCGTTGATTGATTATATTCTATAAAATCTAATAAAGCATCTTGCTCATCACTATTTAAATAAGATAATTCTACGGCAGGTCTAAATGCAATTACCTTATTATCTACTAGATCTAACAATTTAGGTTTTAAATAAGTTAATCTTATATATCTTCTAACTTGGTCTTGGCTTTCACCTATTTCATCTCCAACTATTTCTCTTGATGACTTTTGTGCCACTGGCACAGAAGTTAAATCTTTCCTTTTTCCTTGATGTTTTATTGCATCTAGTTTCATTTTATAGGCAAATGCTTTCTCACTTGGTAATAATTCTTC
>JALEZJ010000070.1 GCA_022772985.1 Erysipelotrichaceae bacterium
AATTTTTCTAAAGTTATTAGTAGTAATAATTTTTATCCATATATTAATTTTTAATGATTCCTAGTATTCCCTATTTTCTAAATATTTAAATACAGTATTTTAAACTTATAGACCATATTATTATTCATTCTCTAGTTTAAATTTTTTTTTGCGAAACTACATGGATATTGACAGATTGAATTTTTTTAATTTTGTCTTTTCCAAATAAAGACATTCTAAGTTATTTATGATAAAATTATTTTAATTATATTATAGAGTCATTATTCTATATATTTTATCAATATAAATTAAAAATATTTTATATAACTTAGTTGACTAATTTAGGAAGAAAGGAATTCTAATAGGTGTCTTAATGCACATAATTAGATGAAAAGTGATAAGAATGGAAAATAAAAATTTAAATAAAGAAGTAAACAATTTTGAATCTAATGTGCAAGACTTATTATTAGAGCATACAGATTCTTTTAGTCAAGATGAACAAAATAATTCAAGTAATCATACAAGATTTGAGAAATACTCTAAAAAATATCCTAACTATTTTGACAATCATGAACTACATTTTGATGGTTCTACTTTTGATGAATTTGAAGATGAAAGAAAAAATAATCAAGTTGATTTTGATAAGTCCAAAATTTTAGAAGAAGATTGTACTTCTCCTATCAAAGAACCTATTTCTAGTAAATTATCTGATACCGAAAATATTCCAGTAGAAAAAAACTCTAGGGAAAAAGATTTGGCTTCTAAAAAGCATCCTACTCATAAAAAGTTTCAGTTATTCTTTCTTATTACTCTATTTTGTATATTTTTAGTAGTGATTATATTTTCTATTTATACAATTGTAAATTGGCTTCATGATAATCATGATACAAAGCAAACTCTTCAACAAATTGAAGAAATTACACAAGTAAGTGAGATAGAAGATAATTCTAATACGGAACTTATTAATCAGCCAGAACAACCTGAAAGTGATTATTGGTATTATGTTAAGTTTCCGCTTATTCAAGTTGATTTTCAAGATTTATTAAAGAAAAATAAGGATACCGTCGCTTGGATTCAAGTAAATAACACTAATATTAATTATCCTGTTGTTCAGACCACTAATAATGATTATTATTTAACTCATTCTTATGACAATTCTGTTAATGAAGCGGGATGGGTATTTATGGATTATAGGAATTCTCCAGATTTTTCTGGATATAATACCATTTTATATGCACACAGTAGATTAGATAAAAGCATGTTTGGTTCTTTAAGTCGGGTATTAAAATCTTCTTGGTATGAAAATAAAGACAATCATATTATAAAGCTTTCTACTCCGACTGAGAATACTTTATGGCAAATTTTTTCTGTTTATAAAATTAAAGAAGAATCTTATTATATTACAACTAATTTTTCTAACGAAGATTCTTATCAATCCTTTTTAGATACCATTAAAAATAGAAGTAAATATGATTTTAATACGGAACTTAATATAAGTGATCATATTTTGACATTAAGTACTTGTTATTCCGATACTGAACGTACTGTTGTTCATGCAAAATTAATTAAACAATCTAAAAGATAGTTTTTCATTTACGACAAAATAAGTCATGAGAAATAATTTTTTATCATGACTTATTTTTTATAGACTTTAGGTTGGATTATCTATTGCAGCATTGATTTCCATTACCCCAAAATAATACGAAAAAGATAATTAATACGATGATTATAATCCATAGTCCTCCGCCACCGAAGCCATCGTATCCGTATCCAGGGCATCCACAACCATACATAAAATCAAATCCCCCTTTCAATATATTATATTTTTAGAGTGATGAATGAAGCATAATGGATACCCATAAAATAATTTATTTTATAGTGATACAATAGTTGGTTGTTCGTTTATAAAAAATTCAAGAATAGAATTTTATAAAGTAATTTCCTATTTCTTGAATCTTTATCTTATCTAATATATTGTTTGTAGATCCAGAAATCCTATTTCATTCAATCTTTATTTTTTAAAGTATATATTATTAAATCATTATCGTATTTAATGAAGAAATAGCATTTCTGATGAGGTGTTACTTCATAATAATATATTGGTTTATGAAGATTATCTTTGGCATCTAATAATTCAGAGAAATCTTCTAATTCTATTATATTCCTATCTTTTAAATTTGGCATACTATTTGTATTTACTATTAACCTATCATATTGTCTTAATATTTTTTTCAATAGTTTGTCATAACTATTATTATATTGTAGATTCCACACTATTTTTGTTATTCTTACGAAAATAACTATTGTAATTATTAAGAATACTAGGCCTAATATCAAATATTTCACATCATCAATTTTATAATTACTTAATGATACTATCACTTTTTGATCTTTAATTTCTAATGAATCCATTTTAATATTAATTGCTTTTTCCGATAATGGAATGATTAAATTTATTTTACCATCACCATTTATTTTGGAATTATTAACAGATTCTTCTTCAATTCTTCTATGTATTTCTAAATATACTTTTAATTTGCTTTCTGCATTAACACCATAAGATGACTTAAAGCTATTTGCTAAAAAATTATAAGTATCATAATTAATTTTGATATTTTCATGAATCGTATATTCTTTTTCATTTTCAAGTGTAAATCTTTTTTCATCTAAAAGAAGATAATTTTTTGAATAATATAATGAATTGTTTTTTGGATTTGTGATTTCTAAATCGGCACTTATTTTATAATAATATTCACCGTTTAGTAATGTATTAGAGGTAAATTTATAATTATAATCTATCGAAATATAGTCAATTAAGTTGGCGATATAGCTCATACCTTTTTCAAGATATTCTTCATCATAATAAATATTATTCTTTAAATATACTTTATAATCAGGAGTACCATTTTCTTCATAAAATACGTTTTTTTCTTCTTGAATAATGAGTGATTTATTAATGAATACGTAAAATAACAAAGTAGAGAATATGAATAATATCATTAAAATAGATAATCTTGAATAATATCCAAGATAAATATTTTTTTTACTATGATTATTTTTTCTATTTAGTTTCGAACCATTTGTTGAATTTGTTTTTATCTTGGTATTTTTTTGCATATATTCCTCCTATATTTCACTAAACCAAACAGTTGGATATCCTATGTAAGGTAGTTTCACTCTTACTATACCAATTATATTTTCTTTTTTAATTGGATAATTATCTTCATTCTTATTAGCGTCTCCTTTTGTATAATAAAATGTTTCATCTTTTGTTTCAACTATTCTAATTAATCTATGAACAACAATTGAATTTTCACATTTATATGCTATTATTTCGCCTTCTGTTAGTTTGTTATAATTATCATATTTATCATCTGTTCGTTCGACAATAACAACACTTCCTCTGTTAAATACTGGATGCATTGAGCCACTGGCGATAGCAAGTGCATAATATTTAAAATATCCTGAAACCAAATACACTAAAGAGAATATTAATACAAAGGGTATTGCTAGTGTAAAGAGTCTTTTTTTATGATAATCTCTGCTTATCTCCTCTTCTTCTAAAGAATACTGATTTATTTTTTTTATGATTTTAAATAAGATTACTATAGGTAATAGAAAATCGATTATAGATTTTAAATATTGATTGGGATTTGGAACAATAGGAAGGATGTATTGATACATAGTAATTATTAATAAATATATAATAATAGGTTGATAGCCAACTTTTATGTTTATATAAGTTGCTAAAATATTTGTGGTTATACTAGGAAGTAGGGTCAGTACTATAAATATAAAAACATCATGAACATTTTTATAATTTAAGATACTTAAAGTGGTGGATATGTCTATCATGATAAATACTAAAAATGTATATGCTATTAGAAATTTGTTACTTCCACATTTTGTTAATAAAGATTTTCGTAAATGCTCTTTAAAAATAATTGTTAAAAGAGTTGGAATTATAAATAAAGTTACTCCGTATAATGTTAAATAATTATTATTTTGAGCAAATCCAATGATAATACCAAGTAAATAATAAAGTAATAGAAATATTGTGGAATACATAAATAGATCGAATGATATTTCATTTCTTAAACGTTTATTTTCTTTTTCAAATCCTAATATAAGGAAAAATAGGAAATCAATTATTAATAAAGATAAGGGAAGGGCGTATATATTTAATAATTTTGAATTAAGACAATTAATAATATATATTAATAATATAAGTGTTTCAAAAAAGAATATGGTTTTATAACTTTTTATTTTACGTTTTCTCATTGTTTCATTCTCCCTTTTTATTTTTGGTTTAGTAATCTATTTAAAAAATTTATTGATTATTTAGTATTCTATTTTGGATGAATATTTTATTTCCATAATACATAGTCCAAGAGATTTCCTACGGTGTTTCCTTTTGAATCCCCGTTTCTTACTCCCCATGTTGAATAATTTGTAAATGCTATGGTAGTTTCTTCTGATTCATTATTATTAGTATAGGTATCGTCGTAGTTTATCTGACTATCATAATAACCATAAGTATACCAATCATCATTATTAGTCCCTATAATCCATACATTCCATTCTTCCGTATGAATAGAATCTTTACTTAATGAGAATGCTTGTGAATCGTCTACTTCGAATGAACCTAGAGATAAAAATTTCGAAGAATATATAATTATTTTATCGCTACATCCTGTTTGTTCATTTTCTACATCTAATCCATATGTTTGAATATCAATGTTTTCTTTTATCCATTTCACCATTTTCATAAATTGATCGTTTGAAGATTTATTTAATTTACTTGGGTTATGCGATTGGGATGGACCTATTATCATCGCCATGTAGTCTATTCCATCTCTACCTCTATGAGTAATAGACCATCTATTTGTTTTACCTATTTTTGTAAGAAAATTCTGATATATGGTATTTGTTTCATCTGCGTTTATTTCTATAAAGTTAATACCATCTTTTACATATGCTGAGGTTGTTATATAATCCTTACTAATGCTATAGCTATTCTTACCTAGTTCAAAATTTCCTATTTCTATTTTTTTATCGGTAGAAGTAGATGACCAACCTATTCCATCCGTAGGTGTGCTACTATTTGCAGCATTAAAATGATAATATAGATTGTTTGTTGTCACGTCTTCAAATGAGCCATTC
>JALEZJ010000074.1 GCA_022772985.1 Erysipelotrichaceae bacterium
TATTCTCCAACATATTTTGTAAGTAATATTCCATCTTCTCTGTAATGTACATATATATATTTATTAGAATCTTTTTCTCTAATCTCAACAGAGCCATATATCAAATCATTCAATTCTTTAGTTAAAGTTTGTTTGCTTTGAAGAAGATTCATAATTTCATACTTTTCTTCCATAAGATCACTCCTTTATAAATATGAAACTTTCTAATATATAATTATGGTTTTTGTTTCACATTTATATTATAACATAAAACTTAAGAAATGTGAAACATTTTTTAAAACATTAATAAATATTGTTTCACATTTTTTAAAATTTTATACAATAAAAATTCTATTATCTAATATTAATAATATAAAAGTTTAATAAAAATGGTAGCAAAAAAAGTATACACAAAAAAGACTACCTTGAAATACAAAAAATTGGTAGTATAATAAATATAATGAAATACATGTATAAATTGAGAAGCTTTTCTAGAGAGCTTCTTTTTTAGTGGAAAATGGAGGTGTTGAAATTGATTTTATTAAATTTAATATTTAAATTTTAGGCAGTTATTTTAATAACTGCTATTTTTTTCTATAAGGAGGTACAATTTGAAAGAAGAATTAAAACAAGAACTTATTAAAGAAGCTATTAACAAGTTAGAAAATCCATGGAAAAACTTGACTGTAAAAGATGTTTCTAAAGATTTAAAAATGGGAGAGAACTTAACAAATGAATTATTTAAAAGAGCAGACTTTCCTTCAATTAATATTGGTAAAACAAAGACTATTACTGCTATTGCTTATGCACTATGGAAATTAGAAAAAAGGATGCCTGAATATAAGAAAAACAAAAGAGGCTATTAATATGATAAATAATTGTAAAGAAATTAGAGTACCAATAGAAATAATGAATGTAAGGAATTTAACAATCACTCAAAAAGTATTATTATCTCAAATTGCTGGATTAGATAATAAAGAAGGTTGTTTTGCAACTAATTCTTATTTTGCAAAATTGTTTAGTTTAAGTAAAACTCAAATATCTAGTCTAATTTCTGACCTTAAAGAAAAAGGATGGATTAATATAAAATATGTATATAAAGAAAATACTAAATGTATCGAAAAAAGAATTATAAAAGTAAATTGCCCACCCTATCCAATTATACTTAAAGAGGGTATTAAAGCAAACAATAATATACCTATTAAAACAGAGTTTAAATATAATAATAAATATATAAATAATAAAAATAAATATTCATATACAAATTATGAACAAAGAGATTATTCAAATTTTGATTGGAATTCTTTATATGCTAATTAAAAAAAGGAGGATTTGATGGCAAGAAGTAAAGGTGAAGGAAGTATATATTATATTGAAAAAAGAAAAAAATGGTCAGCTCAATATACAATAACAGTTGGAGACAAACAAGTTAGAAAAACAGTTTATGGAAATACCAAAAGAGAAGTTGCTGATAAATTATTAGATTTAAGAGTACAAATGAAAGATATAGATTTAATAAAAGAACATGGAATGTCCATTATTCAAATAATGAAAGATATTAGAGATAAAAAATTTAATTCAAATAGAATTAAAGAGGGACAATATACTAGAATAACTAAAACTATTGAAAAAATAGAAAATAGTTCTCTTGGGAAATTGAATGTAAAAGATATATCAAATTACGATATTCAAAAGTTTTTAAATGATAACAAAAATTATAGCAATTCCTATATAAAAAAATTGTATGAGCAATTAAATCAAGCATTTAATTTTGCTATGAAAAATAAATATATTTTACAAAATCCAATGGATGATGTAATAAAACCCAAAAGTACAAAAGAAGATAAAGAAGTTAGAGCATTAACCATAGAAGAACAACAAAGTTTAAGTAATTATTTATTAAATTGCACAATTAATGAAGAAACATATAAAAATGTGTTTTTAATTCAAATGTATCTAGGCTTAAGAATTGGAGAAACATTAGCACTAAATATAAATGATATTGATATAGAAAAACAAATTATAAATGTAAATAAGACATTAACACTAGGAAAAGATAATGAGGTAATTATGGGAGATACAACAAAAACTTATGCAAGTAAACGAACTGTACCTATTCCTGATTTCTTAATACCTTCTATAAAAGAACAGTTAGAAGTAGCAAAAGAAAACAAGGATAATATGCTATTTTTATATAATGACCATTATATATCTCATTCAGTTGCAAATAGTAGATTAAAACGAATTCTAAAAAGCACTCTAGGAATGGAAGCTAAAGATATTTCAACACATAGTCTAAGGCATACTTTTGCTACTAGGTGTATTGAAGCAGGAATGTCAGCTGTAGTTTTACAAAGACTTATTGGACATACTGATATATCAATTACACTAAATACATATACGAGTGTTTTCAATCGTTTTAAAGAATCAGAATTAGAAAGAGTAATGGAATATTATAAAACAAATTCATTAGGTTTAGAGCCTATAAAAAATGAAGAAATAGTAGAAAATAAGGAAGTGGGAATTGAAGATGATATGGAAATGTAAATTACATATTTATTATTAAGCAAGTTTCGCCTTTGTAATACAAAGACATACTTGTTTTTTTTATGCCAAAAAGTTTTTATGGGGAATTCTTCCCCATACCCTTTATAAATTGTAGAAAGAAAGGAGAAATTTATGCGAAAAGATGCACAAATCTGTTTAAGGTTAACTAAATTACAAAAAGAAAAAATATTAGCAAAAGCAAGTCAAGTAAATATGAATATAACTGATTACATGGTAAATGCAGGAATAAAAAGAAAAATAACAATAACTAATATTCCTGATTTATATGATGTAAAAATAGAATTAAAAAGGATAGGAAATAACCTTAATCAATTAACAAGACTTTGTAATGAAGGAAAAATAAATGCAATTGGATTAGAAGATTTAAAAAGTGAGGTGTCAAAAATTTGGCAATTGTTAAATTTATTAACTCAAAAGCTTCACTAAAAAAATCTTTAGATTATATTACTAAAGAATGCAAAACTAATGATAATCTAATAACTGCAATAAATTGTAATAAAGAAAGTGCTTATGATGAAATGATGTTTACTAAAAGAGAGTTTAATAAACTAAACGGTAGAGATAAAGTTCATATAGTACAAGCATTTTCTCCAGAAGAAAATATTACCGAACAAGAGGCACACAAAATTGGTATTAAATTTGCAGAATATTTTAAAAATTATGAAATCGTTATTGCTACACATACAGATAAAGAACATATACATAATCATTTGATTTTAAATTCTGTAAATTTTGTAGATGGTAAGAAAATGCATACTAATAAATATGATTTAGAAAAAATTAAAGAGTATTCAAATAAACTTTGTAATGAAAGCAATTTAAAAACTATACCTATTCATAAGAAATATAGAGATATAAAAAATAATGAATATCAAATTATGCTAAAGGGGAAAAGTTGGAAAGGTAGATTAATAAGTGCAATAGATTTTTCTTTATCTAATACAAACTCTAAAGAGGAATTTATTTTATATATGAATCAGTTTGGCTATGATGTCAATTGGCAAAACACACGAAAATATATTACTTATACAACACCTGAAGGTATGAAATGTAGAGATAATAAATTACACGAAGAAAAGTATTTTAAAGAAAAAATGGAGGATTTTTATGGAATTAAAAGAAATGAATCAATTACCAATAGTTCAGCTAATGAATATGAAAATGGAAGAACAAGCCAAAAAGCAAATATATTTAGAGGAACTAACACAGAAATTAGAAAAAATAGAAAAATCAATGGATTCAACAATGGAAAGTATAAAAAAATATACAAAGGAATTAAGTGCAAAAATGTACAAAATAGAAATAATGGAAACAGATATAACAAATTTAATAAAAGAAACACAGAAATTGCCAAAGA
>JALEZJ010000116.1 GCA_022772985.1 Erysipelotrichaceae bacterium
CATTATTTGAATGTTCATTTCCATCATAAGTAAATGTAGCATCATTACTTATTACTTTTACTTCAGTATTATTTGGTGTTATTTTAAAATCTTTACTAGTAACACTAGCTTCACTTGCTGTATAATTTGGATTTGTAATACTTAAAATAGCTTTATACTTACCTACTAATTTAGGTAATGTTGTTCCTATATCTTCATAAGAACCATTGTTTTCCTTAGAGTAAGTGATTTTATAATCGCCAGCTCCTAAGCCATCAACTCCTGTTGCAGTTGGTGGAGTTTTAGTAGTGCCATAAACCCATGTACTATCTAAACCACTAATACCTACAGTAAGTTTTTTCTTTTCAACTTTTAATGTAACTGTTGCTGTATAAGTTTTATCACCCATATCAGTTACAGTAATTGTTGCTGTATAATTACCAACATCAAGACCAGCTTTTGCTTTTACTTTAAAGTAAGTATTTGTTGCACTGCCATTAACTATTGGCTGTGTATTTCCAATGATTTCAAATTTATTAGTATCAGATACTGTTACATTTTTAATTTGTAAATCATTTTCACCCATATTCTTAATTGTAATATTAGCCTCAGGTGTTTCACCATATTTTCCAGTTAAAGTTGCGTCAGATACATTAAATCCATTTGCAAATTTAACTGTAATTGGACCCCAATAAGCATTAAAAGAATCAAGCGTTGCTGTTCTATCAGCAGTAGCTTTTACACCATTTCCAGAATAATACTCGATAACAGCATTGGCATCAATTACATCATTAACAGTTAAAGATGAAGTATTACTAAGTTGTCTATATTGATTTCTACCAGCACCTTCAGCACGGTTTAAAGTTATACTTTCCAAATAAACTTTTTTAGCAGTATTCATCCAAAATAAATATTGATTTCCAATTATATTAGAATTTTTTATAATGAGATTTTCATATTTTTTGTTACCTTCCATATTAACAACGGTAACAAAATCACTATTTTTTACTTCAAAATCAACACCGTCAATCTCAAAATTTACCTTTTCTGCATTCCCGAACATTGCTCCATACAATAAATCATAGTTCGCTGCACCAGTATGATTACCAATAATTTTTGCAGTATTACTATTGGCAGAATCAATCAATTTAATATCAGCATCTGCATAATACCAAAATTCAATTGATCTAACATTTGGTACAGTTATAGTGTGACCACTTAAATCAAGTGTTTTAGACTTATAAATATAGAATGTTGTATCAAGATCATCTCTTAATATAATATTATCAGTAAGTCTAACTATATCTGTTGTTCTATCATTCATTGCATTTACCAAAGTAGTTTCATCTACAACATCTGTAGTTGTTGTTTCTGCATTTACATTAGTTAATCCTACAGCAAAGATTGCTACTAATGTAAATAATATCGTAGTTAATTTTTTAACTACATTTTTTGATTTTATCATCAAATCATTCTCCTTTCTATTTAATTATATCATATTAATTTTAATTCTAAAATATATTTTAAACAATTGGATAGTGTAAAAAAGTTTTGACTAAGTACAAAAAAAGAGAACTTCGTGTTAAAATTACTATTATAACCAATTATAGTAAAGGAAGTTCTCATATGTATATGATACCATATTTTTTAAAAAGTGAAGCAAAAAATTTGTTAAAAATTAAATTATCTAAAATTATCCAAAATATAAGTGATGATTTTATTGATAATATTTTCTATTATAATTCAAATAATAAATATCAAAAAATCATGTTAAATCTTGAAGAAAATATAAAACAATCAGTTTTACAAGCACTGATTGAAACCTTCGAAATATTTGATAATTTATATTTAAATTCAAATGATCGAAAGAAAATATTTAATGTTTGTATCAGAAAATGTCATAGAAATATTGTAACTATATTTGGCATTTTAGAATTTGATAGAATTTATTATTACGATAAAAAAGATAGAAATAAACATTTTTTCTTTATTGATAATTTATTTAATTTACCATCATATGATAGATACGACGACATTATAAAAGCAATTGCAATAGATAATGCTATTTCTACCAATCAAAAGAAAGGAGCCGAAATAACAACAAAGCAAATTAACTCAATTCTTTCTGATTTAAACAATTCTCAACAATTTGTCATTTCAAGGCAAGATATTTACAATTGGATTGATAAATGGAATGTTCCGAGTATTGAATATGAGGCAATTGAGACTGATAGCGATACACTTTATATTATGATTGATGAAAAATATATTCATGAACAATTAAAACCATTTATTAATAAATTTTCAAATAATGATGTTGAAGAAAAATCAGTTGAACAAATTAGAAATGAATTTTTAAATTTCTTAGACAATTTAAAAAATCCTAATAAACAATTATTATTACCACCACCAAAGAAAAAATCAAAAAATTTCATAATGAGTAAAGCGTTTATTTCCTTTACAGACATTGAAACTAAAGGAAATCGCCGAACTTTAATGAATAAATTTACTTTCTTAACAACTGGTAATAATCCTTGGGATGAATTTATGAATACTATTTCTAAAATTTTTGATTTTCAAAAAAATAAAAAAATTAAAGTCTTGTCAGATGCTGGAACTTGGATTACTGCTGGGATATCTAATTTAAAACTATTTGTTGACAATATTGTTATTCCATGTTTATGTATTTTTCATGTTAAACAAAAAATTAATAGAAGTACTAAAGATGAAATTCTAAGAAAGTCGTTATGGAATGCTATCGAAAATAATGACAAAATAACTTTTAACTCGATATTTAATAGCATTTTAAAAAATAAAGATGAAAAAAGAACTAAAACTTTAAAACAATATAGACATTATATTTTAGCCCATTGGGATCCTATTAATCAAATGAAAGCTAGTAAATATAAATCTTCTATGGAAGCCCATATTTCTCATAACGTTGCTAAACCATTTTCTTTTGAACCTAAGGCTTTTTCAAAAAGACATATCCAAAAATTAATTAAACTTCAAGAATACAAGGCGAATGGTATCAATATTCTGAATCTTTATTTAAATTCTTCTCATAATACTGAAATAGTTACTATAAAAAAAGAAGAATTATCTTTTTCTATTTTTGATAATAATTCTTCAAATTTGCCTGCTATTAATTCAACTAACCTATCTCTTTCTCATCTTCTTAGAAATATCTCTTGCTGAATTCTGTCAAAAATATTTTACACTATC
>JALEZJ010000142.1 GCA_022772985.1 Erysipelotrichaceae bacterium
AGATAATTAAAGGTAGTATTTCTAAGGAACATGTGCATATGTTAGTTTCGTGTCCGCCTAATATTTCAGTATCTCAAATGATGCAATATCTTAAGGAAAGAAGTTCAAAAAAACTACAAGAAGAGTTTTCAGAATTAAAAAGGAAATATTGGGGACAGCATATATGGACAACAGGATATTTTTGTAGAACTGTAGGAACAGTAACTAATGAGATGATAAAAGAATATATAGAAAATCAAACTGATGATACTGAAGAGGTGTTTAAGCTAATAAAATGAGTGCTTAGACATGGACTTTTAGTCCTCAAACAAACCCTGTACTTTAGTGCAGGGTGGTTGATAAATTTATCATTTTATGAAGTATGAAACATTTTACATAAAGTATATTTTGAAATTTGAGGAGAGTAATTATAATAGTTTTCAACCACAGGTTGAGCAATTCAACTCTATCGTGATTGCTTTCATATCTTTTTTGTTATATGATTAAAGGGAATTGGAGGAGAATTGTGATGAAAAAATTAGTAATTATCAGTGCTGTTTGGTGTCCTTCTTGTTTGATATTAAATAAGCATTTGAAAAAAGTACAAGAAGAGTACACGAATATAGAATTTTTAAAATTAGATTATGATTTAGACGATGAACAAGTAGATGCGTATCATGTTGGTGAAAAATTACCTGTTATGGTTATGGAAGATGATAATCATCATGAAATTGCACGTTTAGTAGGAGAGAAGAGTTATGATGAAATTGTTAGATTTATTGAAGAAAATTAAAAAACAGTATTTTTTTCTAATATTGTTTTTATCATTTGGAATATTTCCATTAAATATTTTTGCTTTATCAGAAAATTATGTCGATCGAGTTTCTTCTATTACCAATACAGAAGTGGAAGAAGAAAAAATAAATCTATATTTATTTAGAGGGGAAGGATGTCCTCATTGTGCCGAAGAAGAAGAGTGGTTAGACGTCATTAAAGAGGATTATAAGGATTATTTGAATATATATGAATTTGAAGTGTGGAATCATCCAGATAATGCTAAATTAATGGATGAGGTAAAAGCAGAGTTTAAGGTTACTTCAACAGGAGTACCTTTTACGGTTATTGGGGATAATTATTTTGTAGGATTTTCTGATACTACTTCAGTTAATATGGAAAATAAAATTAAAGAATATGCCGGGCTAGAGAATAATCCAAATGAGATTTCTTTACCAATTTTAGGAGTTGTAAATATTAAAAATGTTTCTATTCCTATTGTTGCTATTATTTTAGGATTTATTGATGGATTTAATCCTTGTGCTATGTGGATTTTATTATTTTTAATTAATATGTTCTTGGGAATGAAAGATAAGAAAAAAAGTTGGATTTTAGGATTTACGTTCTTATTGATTTCTTCGTTTGTTTATTTTTTGTCTATGCTTGGAATTAATCTGATTTTAAATATGACGATGATTAGTTCTCTTAAAATTTTAATTGGGGTTTTTATTCTGATTGCTGGAGGGGTCAATTTAAGAAAGTATTTGAAAACTAGAAAAGAAGAAGCAGGTTGTTCGGTTGTGGATAGCAAGAAAAGAAAAAAATTGATTACTAGAATGAGAAAAATTATTGAAAGTAAAAGTTTTGCTTTGGCGTTTGTTGGTATTGTATGTTTGGCAGCGAGTATCAATTTAATTGAATTGGCATGTTCGTTAGGATTTCCTATGATATTCACGGAGATATTGACTCTTAATGAAATTGATGGAATTTTTAGAATTATTTATTTATTGATTTATATATTTTTCTATATGATTGATGATATTGTAGTATTTGCGATTTCGATGGTTACATTACAAACTACAGGAATTACTAACAAGTATAATAAGCTTTGTACATTAATTAGTGCGATTATTATGATTGTTATGGGATTATTGTTATTATTTAAACCAGAATGGTTAATGTTGAATTTTTAGGATTAGGATGTGAAAAAATGATTTATTTAGATTATGCGGCTAATACTCCGGTAGATAAAGAGGTATTAGATTTCTATTATCAGGTGTCTTTACAGTATTATGCTAACCCAAATTCAAATCATAAATTGGGGAAAGATGCCAATCATTTAATAGAAAAAGCTACAGAAAATATTGCTAAAAATTTAGGGGTATTAAAAGATGAAATTATTTATACAAGTGGAGCTACAGAAGCAAATAATTTGGCTATCAAAGGAATTTGTGAACGATATAAAAATTATGGAAAGCACATCATTATCAGTAGTTTAGAGCATAATTCTATCATTGCACCTGCTACTATTATGCAAGATGTTGGATTTGAAGTGGATTTATTACCTGTTACCAAAGAGGGATTAGTAGATATAGAAGAGTTGAAAAAACTACTTCGAAAAGATACGATTTTAGTAAGTGTTTGTTCTGTAGATAGTGAGATTGGATTAGTGCAACCAATTGAAGAAATAGGCGAACTTTTAAAAAATTATCCAAATACTTATTTTCATACGGATGCGTCTCAAGCAATTGGAAAGATAACGATTGATTATAGTAATGTTGATTTAATTACCATTGCTCCTCATAAATTTTATGGAATCAATGGAATAGGGATACTTGTTAAAAAGAAGGATGTTAGTTTGAAACCCATTATTCATGGTGGAAAATCGACTACGGTATTTAGAAGTGGAACACCTGTTTTAGCTAATATTGTTGCGACTGATAAAGCTTTGGATATAGCATTAAGGGAGCAGGAAAAAAGGTATCATCATGTGTTGGAATTAAATAGAAAAATAATGAAAAAGTTATCTCAATATCAAAATGTTTACATTAACAATACTGATCAATCTATTCCTTTTACGATTAATTTTAGCATGAAAGGGGTAAAGTCTTTGGATATTGCTAAGATGTTAGAGGAAAAGGATATTTATGTATCTACTAAGACTTCTTGTTGCCCTGCCGAAACTCCTTCTAAATTAGTTTATGCGTTAACAAAAGATAAAGCACTTGCTAGTTCTTCTGTTAGAGTAAGTCTTTCCCATTTGACTACAGAGAAAGAAATTGAGCAATTTTTAAAAGCAATTGATGACTGTATAAAGGAGTTGGAAGAAAATGGAAAAATATAAAGAAATAGAGAGAAGTATCATCAAGAAGTATCGGAAAGAAATATGGAGTAAATTTGTTAAAGCAGTACAAATTTATGAATTAATTGAAGAAAATGATAATATTATGGTTTGTATTAGTGGTGGGAAAGATTCCTTCTTGATGGCAAAATGTATAGAAGAATTACAAAAACACGGGAAATTTCCTTTTAACGTTCATTATGTTGTGATGGATCCTGGTTATAATGATTATAATCGTGATTTTATTCTAGATAATGCTAAGATTTTAAATTTACCAATTGAAATGTTTCAGAGTGATATTTTTGATGTTGTAGAAAGAGCCGGAGGAGATAGTCCTTGTTATTTGTGTGCTAGAATGAGAAGGGGCTATTTATATAGTAAAGCTCAGGAATTGGGATGTAATAAAATTGCTCTTGGTCATCATTTTGATGATGTTATTGAAACGACGTTGCTATCTATGTTTTATGGATCAGAAATGAAAACTATGATGCCAAAACTTCATAGTGATCATTTTGAAGGAATTGAGTTAATTAGACCATTATATCTTGTAAAAGAGCAAGATATTATTGCTTGGCGGAATTCTAATGAGTTGACTTTTATTAATTGTGCTTGTCGTTTTACGGAAGGATGTTCTTTGATTAATGATGGTACAAGTAAGAGAAAAGAAATCAAGGAACTTATCAAAAAATTAAAAAAAATCAATCCTAATATCGATAATAATATTTTCAAAAGTTTAGATAATGTTAATTTAAATTGTGTTTTAGGAGTTAAAGAGGATGGAATTTATCATAGCTTTTTAGAAAAATATTAATATAAGTAATTGGTTTTTAATGTTTTAATAGAGTTACAGAAAATATTAGTTTAAAATGGTTGGTTTTTCTATAATTTAATGAAATTTGGTAATAGATTTATATTATATAAAAGAAATTGGAAGAAATTATAAAGTAGAAAAGATCTTTTGAAATTGGAATTTTATTTTTAGGTTAGATTTTAGATAATTAAGTATTTTTGGTTTAAAAGTTTAGGAAGAGAAAAATATTTTCGTTTAGGTATTCCATTCTTAACAAAAATGTATTATAATTATTTTGTTGAGAAAATACTGATTGGAATTATTCTTTTTGGTATTTATCTAGATGATAATATTTAATGCCCCATAGCCAAGTGGTAAGGCATCGGACTCTGACTCCGACATTTCGTTCGTTCGAATCGAACTGGGGCAACCAATTTGAAATAACTCTTTCATTATAAAGAGTTTTTATTATATAGATCTTATTAAAATTTTTAGTATTATTATGGAAAAAAATGATTTTATCGTAAAAAAATTTTTTGAAAGGAAATGTTTAAGTGAAATTGAATAATAAAGGATTTACTTTGATAGAAGTTTTGGCGGTTGTAGTGATTTTATCTGTTTTGATGGCGATTATGGTTCCTAGTGTAAATCATTTGATTGAACAAAATAAGGTTAATAATTATGATAGTTTTGAAAGGGGAATTTTAAATGCTACTAAGATCTTATTGTCTGATTATCGATATGACATTGTAATTGATGGTAGTTGTAGTAGTAGTGATGATAAAAAAGATATTTTAAAAATTGGTAATTATGATTTGGTTGATAGTCAATTGCCTATTCAAGTGTTAGTAGATGAGAATAATATTTCTACAGATGCTGAAGGAAAGATTCATAATCCAATGGATAAGAGTCAAACTTTAAATTTATCTGGTAGTTATGTTTTTGTACAGTATCAGTGTAAGAATAAAGATTTTAGTTATTTATTGAAGAATAAATTAAATGAATATACTTTGATTTGGGAATAAAGTTTTATGAAAAATAAAAAAATCTAAACATTACGGTGTTTAGATTTCTCGCATATATTCCATGTTTTTATATGGATTTTTAGGATCTATATGATCAAAAAATAAAATTCCATTTAAATGATCCATTTCGTGTTGAAAGGCGATGGATAATTCTTCTCTTGCTCTATATTTAACTTTGTTACCATTTTCGTCATATCCTTCAAAAGTTACTCTAGCATATCTTGGGACAATTCCTTCTACATCACGATTGACACTTAAACATCCTTCTCCTCCTGATGAATAAATTAATTCTTCAGAGTGGGAAATTAGTTTTGGATTAATTAAAACATAATTTTTAAAAACATTTTCTTCTTCTTCATGGCATACGACAAAAAAATTTTTGTTTAAACCAACTTGGGGACCAGCTAGTCCCATTCCTGGTCTTAGATTGTATTTTTTTGCTTTTTCTTCAATTTGAGAAAAATATAAATGTTCTAGCATATCATGGATTAATTTTTTTTCTTCTTTTAATAATGGGAAGGTCATATCGATATTTTTTGCTCTTACTTTTGGATCTTTTTCATCTAATATATCACATGTTTTAAGCATAAAATCACTTCCTTGTCGTATATATAATAGCATAAAACCTAAAAAAAGAAAAGAGAATTTTCTCTTTTCAAATTTAGACAGTTATTCTTGTACCAATTATAATTACTAAAAGGATAAATAATACTAGAATAATTGCTGCTCCATATCCGTAGCCACCGCCATAGTTGCAGCAACCGTATCCTCCACCGTAGGAAGGGTAGCTTCCACCACAACCACATGAGTTATTGTAACCACCACTATAGCCACCATAGTAATACATAAAATTACCTCCTTTACATATCTAATATAGTTTACGCTGAAGGATAATTTATGACATTATTTTTAAATCATATTTACAATTATTTTCTTTTTTGTTATAATGGTACGAGAAGCAAGAAAGAGGTAAGAGATATGACAATTGTTCAGAGTATTGTGTTAGGAATTTTACAGGGTGTTGGCGAATTTTTACCAATTTCATCATCTGCTCATTTGATATTAATTCCATATTTATTTGGTTGGAAAGAATCTTCTATGGCGTTTGATATTGCTCTTCATTTTGGGACATTACTGGCTGTTTTAGTGATTTATTTTGGTGAATGGTGGAAGCTATTTGTTGGAGCAATAAAAAATTTTCAAAATAAGAAGAAAAATCAAGAAGGAAAAATGTTTTGGTATTTGGTAGTTGCTACTGTTCCAGCGGCGATTGTTGGTTTTTTATTGGATGATATTATTGAAAATTTTTTTAGAGGTCAGATTTGGCTGATTGCATTATTTTTGGCATTAATGGGTGTTTTTATTTATGCTGGAGATAGATGGGCTAGTAGGCATTATAGAAAAAAGGAAGTAGAGTTTTACGATATTACTTTAAAACAGGCATTTTTGATTGGATGTTCTCAGGCATTTGCTGTGTTTCCAGGTTTTTCTAGAAGTGGTACTACTATTTTAGCTGGAAGATTAATGGGGATTAGTAAGGAAGCTGTTACTAAGTTTACATTTCTTTTGTCAGTTCCAATTATTGCAGGGGCTGCTATCCTAAAAGTAGGAGAGTTAGAATTTACTACTGAGGTTATTGTTGGAATTGTGACTTCATTTGTGGTAGGAGTTATTAGTATTAAATTCTTACTTAAGTATATTAAGAATCATGATTTTTCAGTGTTTGCTTTTTATCGGGTAGTAATTGCTATTATTGTATATATAAAGTTAATTTGGTTTTCGTAAGAAAACTAGTTTTGCCGAATTAGTTTAGTGGTAGAACAGAAGCATGGTAAGCTTCAGAGGGCAGTTCAATTCTGCCATTCGGCACCATAGGGAAATCAGCTCGAACTTATTTATAAGTTTCGAGAATAAATAGACAATCAATTCTAAATTAGGATTGATTTTTTTCTTGTTTAGAAAAAAGTCTTTCAAAGAAAGGATTGATTAAAATGGTAAATGTTATCAAGCAAGAAGTTAGAATGGAAGAATCATTAAGAAAGAGATTAGAATTTATTTGTGAGTTTTGTAGAGTTAAACC
>JALEZJ010000154.1 GCA_022772985.1 Erysipelotrichaceae bacterium
TCTTTGATAACTTCATATTTTTCTTGTTCATTCATTCTTAATTCAACCTTTCTCATTTTCCACCTCGGTGGAGTATTATATTAATAGTGAGACATTTTTGCAAGTTAATACTTAAGACATTATCACAAATTAATCATAAAATTATTATTAAAATGTTGGAAAAATATTGACATTTTGTATATATCTATATAAAATGTAATTGGAAAGTAATATTTCTAGAAGGAGAGTTGATACATAATGAAGATTACTTCAGTTACTGTACACAAAATTGAAAAAGAAAATTCTCGTATGAAAGGAATCGCAGTTGTTACTCTTGATGATTGCTTTGTTGTTAAGGGTATTAGAATTATAGATGGCGATAATGGTTTATTTATTGCAATGCCTAGTAAGACTACTGCAACTGGTGAGCATACTGATATAGCACATCCTATTAATAAAGAAACTCGTAAGATGTTTGAAGATGCTATTATTGAAGCTTATAATAATGCGGAATAATGGATTTTAGGGCTCTTATTTGTTTAAGAGCTTTTTTTATTTCGTTTTTATATTTTATTATATTGCTAGTAAGTGATTGTTATTTTGATGGGGAGTTTATATGGAACGTTTAGTAGATGCGGTATATTTGTCTAGAAATGATGTTACAAATTTGCAACGAAAGTTGATTGGTAAAGGAACAGATGGTAGTGTTTATGATGTAGGGAATGGATATCTTTATAAAATTTATCATGATGGTAGTTTATTTAGTGATATTAAGGTTCAACATCCTTTGTTGGATGATTATGAAGATGATGTAAAAATTTATCAAATGCAAAATAGTTTAAAGTTGAATAGAAAAGAGTCTCATTTTAGATATATGGATCGAGATGGTGTTCGAATTACTGGGGAAGAAGCTATTTACAGGGCAATTCAGAGGCAGAAATATATTCATTATACTCAATTGCCACTTGCTCCTATTTATGTTAATTCGAGGTTTAAGGGCTGTGTTTTAAAGAAACATTCTTTTCATTTTCAATTGTATTCTTTTTCTTTTTTGTCACTAGAAAAGAAAAAGAGGTTATTATCATTAATTGTTGATCGAGTGGAAGAACTTGTTCAATATTACATATATCCTTTAGATGTATTTAATAGGCCTAATGAAAAGAGTTTATCACATAGTAATATTTTGGTTTCTTTAAGGGGAATTCCCGAGTTAATTGATGTAGATGGTGCTTCTACGGTTTATTTGGAAGAGACATCTTCTAATTTGTTATTTGAAACATTAAATAGTTTGAATATTTTGGTGTTAGAATATTTGTATGATTTGGAGATACCTGATGAAATGTTGGATGAAGATATTTTGGAGTTAGAACAGTTTTTGTTTAAAAGAGGAATTTCTGAAAAATTTGTGTCTGATTTGGCTCATCAAGAGGCTGATTTTTCTACATTACGTAAAATATTGAAACGCTAATTATATTAAAAAGACAATTTTAAATTGAATGAAGTTGTCTTTTTTAGTTTGTTTGATATGTTTTTGTTTATTGATTCTTATTAGAGAAGTGAGTAGTTTAAGTATTTTATGGTAATAAAGAGGATATTTTTCATGAATTGGGCTTTTACGCATATATCTTATTAGGAGGATAATTTATGGACAAGGTGAAGGAAATGGAGAGTAGTTTTAATCATGGAATTTCTATAGCAGAAAGAAAAAATATTTTAGTTACAGGAGTTAAAAAGATAGAGAGTTTTGATAATGAGGAATTTTTAATGGATACAACACTTGGTTTTTTAGTAATAAAGGGGAGTGAGTTAGAAATTATTAAGTTAGATACTTATCAAGGAAATGTTTCTATTAAAGGAAACGTAGATAGTTTAAGTTATGTTACTAAAGATATGAAAAAAGATAAAGAAGAGTCCTTCCTCAATAAATTATTTAAATAATGGTACTTCGTGTGCAACTTTTATCTTTTGGTGTTTCTTTTGGTTATGGAATTTTCTTTTATTTACTTTTGGAATTAAATTCTAAATTACTTTACTCTAGTAATTGGTTTATTAAGGTTATTTTTTCTTTTTTATTTGTCATGTTTCATACTTTACTTTATTTTCTTATTTTATTGAAGATTAATCAGGGTTATATTCATATTTATTTTTTTCTTTGTATTTTATTTGGATATGTTTTTTGTAAAGTTCTTTATAAAAAGTTTGTAAAAAGATTTAAGTTATGATATACTTTATCTAAGATAAAGTTGGTGGTTAATTTGGTAAAGAAGAAGAAACGATATACTGTTAAAACAAAAGGAAGGATGCTAGTAATTTTTTTGTTTTTTGGAGCAATTATTTCTACTTTGAGTTATTCTTTAATTTTTAATTTGCGACAAGTTAATAAAATGCAAAATGAGTTAAAAGAATTAAAGGAAGAGAAGAAACTACTTTTAGAAAAAGAAGAAGCAACACTTGCTGATATTAAAAGATTATCGGATCCTATTTATATTGCTAGGTATGCTCGGGAGAAGTATTTCTATTCTAAGGATGGTGAAATTATTTTAAGGATTGAAGAGTAATCTTTTTTATGGTTGTAATTTTATCTTGTTGTGTAGTATTAAATACAATAAAAAAACTGGTATTTAGAAAAAATACTAAAATATCAGTTTTTTGTTATTTATCTTCTTTTTTTGTTTTTTCTTTTTTTTCGCTAATTTCTTCTTTTTCATCTTTAGAAGGTTCTTTTATTTCATCTTCTTTTGGAAGATGTCCATGTTCTACTAAGTAGTCAATTTGTTCTTTCGTAATGGTTTCTTCTTCTAATAGAGTGTTAGCAATTAAATCTAATAAATCTTTATTTTTTGTTAAGATTTTTTTCGTTTTTTCATAGCATTCGTTAATAATGCTTCTCATTTCTTCGTCTATTTCATGTGCTACAATATCTGAAATATTTCTATTTTTGGTATAGTCTCTTCCTAAGAAGGTATTGCCTGATGGTTCTTCTAACATCATAGGTCCTAGTTTACTCATACCGTATTCTGTTACCATACTACGGGCAATTTTCGTTGCTTTTTTGAAGTCATCGTGTGCTCCGGTGGTTATTTCATTGAAGGTAATTTCTTCTGCAACACGTCCACCTAATAGTCCAGAGATGGATTCTAATAATTCGTCTTTGGTGCTAGTAAATGTTTCTTCTTTTGGTGTCATCATTGTGTAACCGCCAGCTTGACCTCTTGGTATGATAGTTATTTTTTGAACGTCGTTAGCACCTTCTAGTTTTAGTCCAACAACAGCGTGTCCTGCTTCGTGGTAGGCTACTAGACGTTTTTCTTTTTCAGTATATTTTTTTGTTACTTTTGCTGGTCCCATTATTACTCTATCGGTTGCTTCATCTATTTCGTTCATGGTAATTGCTTTTTTATTTCTTCTAACAGCGAGTAATGCAGCTTCATTTAATAGATTTTCTAAGTCTGCTCCGCTAAATCCAGGTGTTCTTTTTGCTAAGTATTCTAATGTAATATTTTTGTCTAATATTTTATTTTTGGCGTGTACTTTTAAGATTTCTTCACGTGCGTTTTTGTCTGGTAGACCTACAGTTACTTGTCTATCAAATCTTCCTGGTCTAAGTAGGGCTGGGTCTAATACGTCTGGTCTATTTGTAGCAGCAATTACAATGATGCCTTCATGTGGTCCAAAACCGTCCATTTCAGTTAATAGTTGATTTAAGGTTTGTTCTCTTTCATCATGTCCACCACCTAGTCCAGTTCCTCTTTGACGTCCTACGGCATCAATTTCATCAATAAAGATTAAGCATGGTGCATTCATTTTTGCTTGCTTGAACATATCTCTTACACGTGATGCGCCAATTCCAACGAATAATTCTACAAAATCAGAACCACTGATGTAGTAGAATGGAACTTTAGCTTCTCCGGCTACTGCTCTTGCTAGTAAGGTTTTTCCTGTTCCAGGAGGCCCTACTAATAGGACACCTTTTGGAATTCTGGCTCCCATTGCTTGGAATCTTTTCGGATTTTTTAAGAAATCAATTAATTCTTTTACTTCTTCTTTTTCTTCCGTTAATCCAGCTACGTCTTTAAAGTTGGTTTTTGTTCCTTCTTCTAGTAATTTGGCTCTGCTTTTTCCAAAATCCATAGATTTGTTATTGCCACCAATTTGACGAGTGAATAACCAGAATACTGCTCCTACTAAGATAGCTAATGGAACAATTTCTACTAATACAGCTAGCCATTCAGATGCTTCTGGATCTTTTTCAATTGTTAGTTGAAAATTTTCTTTATCTGCTGCTGTTGTTATTTTTGATAGAAATTCATCTGACATTGGTAAGTTTAATATAAATGTTTCATTTTCATTATAATCTTTTAGCTTTCCTGTTATTTCATAAGTTTCACTTCTTGTTTTAGGAATTATAGTTAAGTTTTCGATTTCATTATTGTTTAATTCACTAATAAATTCATCATAGCTAAGTTCGTTTACTGTAGTATTAAAGTTATTAAATATTAATAAACAAACAATGATAAAACAGAAGAGAAATACATATGGAAATAATCCTTTTTTTACTGTTTTACTGTTCATCTTTTTCCTCCTTTTCACAGTACCTTAGTATTATATCATAAAATTCATGTTTTTGACTATTAAATTTAGACTTTTTTAGATTTGGTAACCAAATTATTTGGTCTTTGTTATCTACTAGTATTGGATATGTATCTCTTAATTGTTTTGGGATTTTGTTTTCAATAAAAATTTCTTTTATTTTTTTCTTACCATTTAATCCTTTTTGTTCTATGAAATCTCCTGGTTTTCTATTTCTAAGATAAAGTGGGAGATTTAATTTTTTGGTATTTAGAATGCAAATATCATTTCCGTTTGTTTCAGCTTTTTCAATTTGTTTTATTGTGATATTTCCAATTTTATTTATTTTTTCTAAAGGTATTTTATAATTTATTATTTGAGTCTCTGGATTTTGTTCTAAGTATAAAAACTCATAGGATTTTCTGGCAATTTGATTTTGAGGTAGATTAATGGTTTGGTTTGGTTTTTGACTGTTGATGCAATTTATTAAGTCTATTATGTGTTGTTCTTTAATTAGATTGGTTAAATTTTGATAGTGGTTGTTTAAGAATTTGTAAAGTAGATTTTTTTGAAGAAATGGATGAAGTAATTTAAACTTTTTTAAATCAAGAGTATTGTTGTGAATTAATTTAGGGTAGATGTTTTTTACTTCATCTTCTAAATAGTTGTTATATTCTAATAGTGTTTTTGAGTATTTTAAAAATTGTTTATGAATGTTTGGATTTTCTATTTTAAGTGATGGTAGGATATATTTTCGATATCTATTTCTAGTATAAGTTGTATCTTCATTTGATTTATCTAGATAATATTGAATATTGTATCTTTTATTATATTCAATTAGGTCTTGTTTTGTATATTCTAATAAGGGGCGGATAATGTAATAATCTTTTTTCTTTGAAATTTCTTTGATACCAGCATATCCTTCTAAGTTGGAACCTCGTTCTATTTTCATTAATATGGTTTCAATTAAGTCATCTCCATGATGTGCTAAGAAAAGGTATTTGGTGTGATATTTTTTTAATATGCTTTCATAGAATTGGTATCTTTTATTTCTTGCTTCATTTTCAAAATTATTTTCTGTATATTTATTGATTTTGAATGTTTCAAAAATAATATGATTTTTTTGGCAATAATTATGTAGATATTTTTCTTCTTCTTTGCTTTCTTTTCTGATGTTATGATTGATATGAGCACAAACGATCGGATTTTTAAGGTTAGTGCTTAAATAGTGCAGAAGAGCCATAGAGTCTGGTCCGGATGAACATCCTACTATTATATATTCTTTTTCTGATATGGTAATTGGTAATTTTTCTATTATATTTTTTATCATATTTGCTCCTTTTTCATATATTATAGCAAATATGCTCGAATTAAGCTAGAAAAATATTGTTCTTCTTTGGTTTATATAAGTATAAAATATAATGAGTGTGGATAGAAAGAGGATAGGATGATGATTCTTTTTATTTATTAATTAAGGTTCATAACATTATTGCTTTATTGAAAGAAGAATTATTATTGATTTTCAATATGATGAATTGTCTGTAATGTTTATTTTTTTGATTTTATTTATTTTGCAATTAAAGGAGTTGAAAAGTGATGTAGAAAATAGAATTGACCGTTTAGGAGGCTAGTTCAGGCTACGAGCTTTAGCTCGTTCATTCTTAAGAATTTAGAGGTAATTAATTGCCTTGAGCTTTTAATTGTTGTATAATAACCTACCAAAGAGAGGTGAGGTTATGAGAAAAAATTCT
>JALEZJ010000167.1 GCA_022772985.1 Erysipelotrichaceae bacterium
AGATAATAGTTTTGGTAAAATAACATTAACGAAGAAATTAACAAGGTATAAATTGAATTGTAAAAATATTGAAAGATTAATTTTTGATGTAATACCTAGTATATCATAAAATCAACGATTATTTTTAAGCGATTGCCATAATATATTTGATAATAAAATTGCAATATCAATTAAATTATGCTATCCTTAATATAAGGATGGTGAAAAAATGATTGAAAAAATGATGAAGGAATTTAATAAAATAAATAATTTAACACAGAGAGAAGCTGCTGAATTTTTAGCAGAAAATAATTTAGAAATAGATGAAGAAATATACAATTATCTAAAACAAATGACTTTAGTCAAATCCATTTTGATGAAAATATTCAGCTATTGACACGATATTATACTCAAACAGATCATATAATGATAGGAAATCACTTATTTGTAAAAGAAGATGGAACAATCCAAAAAATGACAGCTTCAAAAGCACGCGAATATGATAGACAATTCTTTTTTGCTATAATGGAAGACATAAAACAAATGAATTTTGAAAAATTCAACGATTTATTAAAATTTATTTTAAAATATGAAGATTCCAATTTTAGATTTACAGAAGAAGAAATACAATATTTCCAACAATATGGCAACGGAGATGAAAAAATAGGATTTCGTCGATTAGAAAAAGAAGTACAAGAATACAGAGATATTCTAAGTGATATTGATTGGTATAACATAGAACAGAATAGAATACAAAAAGAAAAATTAACTAGCCAACTAGAAGAAAATAAGAAAAAACTAGAAGAAATAAAAGGTACGTTGAGAGGAATTGGACAACCAATTATATCAAAAATACAATCAAAATTTGTAGAAAAAGATAAAAGAAAATCATTAAAAGTAGAACAAAAAACAAAACAATTAAAGATAAAAAGTTTGGATTTAGAACTAAAAGAATTAGAAGAAAAGAGGAAACAACTTACAAATAATTATAAAAGCCCAGAAACAATACAGAAGGAACTATTAGAGAAATTAGAGATTTGTGAGCATCTTTCGGAAAATAAACTAAATAGAAAGAGAATCGAAGAATTAAGAACAATTTTAATAAAAGATCCAGATTTAGAAAAAAATATTTTATTACTTATGACTAGATATAATAAAATTACTAGTAATTTTGGAAGAAAATATAGTGGCTTTTCACAAGCAGTTACCAAGTTATTTGCTGATATTGATTCACAATTAAAAATGAATATTGGAATATTTTCGGAAAAAAATTTAAAAAGTGAAGATCTATTATCATTAATTAATAATATTAGGAAACAAATGATAGATAATAGAATTGTATCAGATCATTCTATTGTAACAGAATATCGCACACAATCTTTAGGAAAAAGCAAATATATTACAGGAACAAATTTAAACAACGAACAAATTACTGAAGCGATGATACAACTAAACAAAGAATTTGAAAAACTAAAACACATAAATGATACAGAAATATATATTAGAGGCTGTGCGGATATATTTCAACAATTTTTAATGATACACCCATTTATGGATGGAAATGGAAGAACTTCCAGAATAATGTTAACTGTAATGTTGGCTCGAAGAAATATTTTTATACCAAGTGTTTATAGTAGCTATACCGAAAGAGATCCTGATTCCATGTTTATGGTATTTGGAGATGAAGCTGCAACAAAAGGAATTTTTAAACTATTTGAAGATTATATATTAGCATGGGTTCAAAAATATAATCCTAACGTAGTTGAAGGAAATTATACTTATTTAACAGAAGCATACCAAAAATTATTAATGGAAAAGTATAATTCTGAATCACTAGAAGATTCGATACCAAAAAAAATAAATAGATAATTTTTCATTAAGATAAATAAAATTAATTCCTCATATTAGAAAAGAAATTGAGAAAAAAATCACTTCCTTTTAAGTATTTTATATGTTATACTAATATACGAAAATAATAAGAGGTGTGAATATGAAAAATAAATCTAAAAAAGCACATGACAATAAAATAATTTACATGATTATAATCAGTTTACTCTTAATTGTAATAGCATTAAGCATATTTTTTCAAAACATAAAAAAAGATACCAAACAAAATAAGGATACAATGAAAAAAATACAAACCATTTATCAAATACTAGAAGAAAATATTTCTACTTATAATGAAACTAGAAATAATCTAGTAACGAATCTAGAAAATTATTATACAGAAAACTTAGAACAAGACTATGTAACATTTATCGATCTTTTAACCCAAGAAGAAGATACTATTAGTGCTATTAAAACAAATATAGAAGAATTAGAAAAAAATTGTCAAGACCAGATTTTTTCCAAAAAAGAAATAAATACAATTTGTTCATCTTACCCTGAATATTATGAAAAAGTAGTAAATATCTTTATAAATGATAAAAATCAATTCAATAATATCATAAGGATTTATAATAAAACAGCTACTAAACCACTAGAAGAGTTTTATCCTACTCAAAATAAAGATTATATTGACTATAATAAAGATGGCAAATTTTTAGAAAGAGAAGAAGAATGAAACAGATAAAAAAGAAAAGAAATAAAGAGGATCAAAAAAGTACCAAAAAAGAAATAAGTACTACAAAAAAGATTATAATCTTTATAATAAGTTTTATGATAACAGAATGTTTAGGATGTGCATTTTTATTATATGGACCATTACCAAAATTTAGAAATTGGCTAGTAACTACTGCCATGACTACTATGAATCATCAGTATTTAGCAACCCTGTTTTATAGTGATGAAACCATCCAAAAAATTTTAGAAGAAAATAAAATTATTGAACCAGATTCTAATACAAATTTAGATATTATTAATACCAACAGTATCAAGACAACAGTTTATAAAGATGAGTATGAAAAAGAAATATTAGAGCATGATGCAAAAGATGCTTATAAAATGATTGAAGTATCCGGAAAAAATTATTCTGGTTATTTAGTAGCCATTTATGATCCATCAAAAGTAAAAGTTGTAACTAGTAAGTATTTAGGAACAAATGGAGAATATTTAATAGATATGGCCAAAAGAGAAGATGCACTAGTGGCAATTAATGGTGGTGGATTTCTAGATGCAGATGGACTGGGAACTGGTGCTGAAGTAGAAGGAATTGTAATTCAAGATGGGAAGATTTTAAATTCATCTCGCTATACTAGATCTGGAGGTTTAATAGGATTTACCAAGGATAACAAGTTGTATTTAGGACGTGTTAGTGCCCAAGAAGCAATTGAACTTGGAATTAGGGATGCAGTAGAGTTTGGCCCATTTTTAATTGTAAATGGAGAATCATCTAAAGTAGTAGGAAATGGAGGATATGGATTACATCCCAGAACTGCCATTGCGCAAAGAAAAGATGGGGTAGTACTGTTTTTGGTAATTGATGGAAGAAGAATTGGCTGTATGGGAGCAGATATGGATGATTTGATTGAGATCCTAATGCGTTATGGAGCATACAATGCAGCAAATTTAGATGGTGGAAATTCTAGCGCCTTAATTATTAAGAATAAATTAATCAATCATCCAATTAATTGGGATGAAAAAGAGGAGACAAGACCAATTGCTACTGGCTTTATCTTAACAAAATAAATTTACAAGTAAGTAAAAAAAATATCGAATTAAAGAAAAAAAGTTGTATTTAAAAACAAACTATGATAAAATGAGGATAAGTTAAAATAGATAAGGAGAAGATATTATGGCTTTAAGTAAATTAAAAAAAATGATAGTAGAAGAAATGGATGATGATGAGGAAGAAGAAAAAGAAGAACAAAAAAGTAGTATTCCTGCTAGTGGTAGTGGAAAAATGATTTTATTAGAACCACGTGCCTATTCCGAAAGTCAACAAATTGCCGATCATTTAAAAAAGAAAAATACAGTCGTAGTAAATATGAAACGAGTAACTCCTGATCAAGCAAAAAGAATTGTAGATTTTTTAAGTGGAACTGTTTATGCTCTAGGTGGAGACTTACAAAAAATTGGTGGTGGAATATTCTTGTGTACTCCAAAAAATGTCAATGTAGAAGGAGCTATCACAGACGATGATGACAAAGGAAAAAAAGAAAAAAATGATATAGACCTAGATTGGTAATACAGATGAGAAGGTGAATGATGAAACGGTTTAGCGTTGTAAATAATGGATACAATATTGAAGAAGTAAATAATTTTATTGATATTGTGATAAAAAAACTAGAAAAATTAAGTGAAGAGAATAATAATTACTTAATGCAACTTGAAAATTTAAAAAAACAGGCCAATCAGAATACAGATATCAAAGTAGCAAAAGCACTAATAGCAGCTCAAGAAACAACCGATAAAATGAAAGAATTAGCAAAAGCAGAAGCAGAACTGATCGTAAAAGAAGCCAAAGATAATGCTAGTGCAATTGTACAAGAAGCCCTAGTAAATGCTCAAAAAACAGAACAAGAATATCAATTATTAAAAAAGAAATATAATGTCTATAAAGCAAAAATGGAAAGCTTAGTAAAATCTCAGTTAGAATTACTAAAAGAAGAAACAGAAGATGAATAGAAATATCTGCTAAAAGATACTTCTATTTTTTTTATAAAAATATGAATAAATAGGAACTATATATTACAAATTTATCTAATATTAAGTATCTAGCCATATAAGTATTTTAGTAAACAAAAAGATAATTATGAATGAAACTATTGACTTATGATAATATTTTTTCTATAATGAAAAAGAAATTTAAAAAAACAAGTGAAAGAGACGTTACTTAAATTCTTATATCTAGAGAGCTTATCATTTGGTGGAAGATAGACAATAAGATTAAGTAAAGATCACTCTGGAATGTGAACTTTTGAAATGAGTAGAAAGTATCCGGGAATAATTCCCGTTATCAAAAATGAAGAGCACAAATAAGCAAGTGAATTAAGGTGGTACCGCGGGGAAACTCGTCCTTAAAACATGAGCATATTTGTGTTTTTTTGTGAATGAAAAGAAGAAAGTGAGGAAGACAAAAATGGAGAAATTTAAAAATTTAGAAAATCTAAGTGCTAGTGAATTAGAACAAAAGGAAAATGAATATTGGAGTAGTATCGATATTCTAAATCAAACAATAGAAAATAGAGAAGGATGCGAAGATTTTGTTTTCTATGATGGACCCGCTACTGCGAATGGAATGCCTGGAATTCATCATATGCTAGCCAAATTATTAAAAGATACTGTATGTAAATATAAGACAATGAAAGGATATCGAGTTCTTAGAAAAGTAGGTTGGGATACTCATGGACTACCAGTAGAAGTTCAAGTAGAAAAAGAATTAGGATTTTCTGGAAAAGGAGATATCGAAAAATATGGTATCAAAGAATTTAACCAAAAATGTCGTGAAAGTGTTTGGAAGAATGAAGCAAAATTTAATGAATTTACCCATAAGATGGGACAATTTATTGATTTAGATAATCCATATATTACTTATAATAACGATTATATTGAAACTGAATGGTGGATTTTAAAGAAATTTCATGAAGCAGGCTTAATTTATAATGGCTTAAAGATTTTACCTTATTGTCCAAGATGTGGAACAGGACTTGCTTCTCACGAAGTAGCACAAGGATATAAAGAGATTAGCGTCAATACTGTAACAGTACCATTTAAATTAAAAGAACAAGACAATACTTATCTTTTGGTATGGACAACTACTCCATGGACTTTAATTTCTAATGTAGCAGCTTGTGTCAATCCAAAAGAAAAATATGTAAAGTGCAAGGTAGGAGAGAAGTATTACATAGTTGCAGATGCTCTTAAAAGTAGTGTTTTAGGAGAGGACTATGAAGTAGTAGAAGAATATCTTGGAAAAGATTTAGAATATTTAGAATATGAACAATTTTTAGAGATTTTACCTGTTAATAAAAAAGCTTTCTATGTTACATGTGCTGATTATGTTACTATGGATAGTGGAACTGGTATCGTTCATATCGCACCAGCCTTTGGACAAGATGACTATGAAGTAGGATTAAAATATAACTTACCAGTATTAAATCCAGTAGATGAAAATGGTTGCTATACAGATGGACCATGGCAAGGACGTTTGGTAGTAGATTCTGAGTTAGAAGTTGAAATTATCAAGTATTTAGCAGGTGAGGATAAAATTTATAAAAAACAAAAGATGACTCATAATTATCCACATTGTTGGAGATGTAAAACACCACTTGTATATTATTCTAAGCCAAGTCTATATATTAAGACAACTGCATTTAAAGACAAGATTATAGAAGAAAATAATAAAGTAAATTGGCATCCAGCATATGTTGGCGAAAAGCGTTTTGGAGATTGGTTAAATAATATGAATGATTGGGCCATTTCTAGAAATCGTTACTGGGGAACTCCAATTCCATTATGGAAATGTTCTTGTGGAGAAGAAGTAATGATTGGATCACGTGAAGAATTAATTGAAAAATCAATTGAGAACATTGATAAGACCATTGAACTTCATAGACCATATGTAGATGAAGTACATATTACTTGTCCAAAATGTGGTAAAACGATGGAACGTGTTAAAGAAGTCATGGATTGTTGGTTCGATTCAGGTGCAATGCCTTTTGCGCAGTATCATTATCCTTTTGAAAATAAAGAAATTTTTGAAAATCAATTCCCAGCAGACTTTATTTGTGAAGGAATCGATCAGACAAGAGGATGG
>JALEZJ010000069.1 GCA_022772985.1 Erysipelotrichaceae bacterium
TTATATACAATTGTCGTAAAAATAGATTAGAAAAAGTTGAAGAATTTCTTAAATTAGCATTAAATAAAAATGTTTCTTTAAAATATAGAGATTTGTTTGATACAAAAGAATAAGCCACCTATGCAAATAATGATTTTAAATGATAATAGTAATTTTAAAAAGAAAAAAATCAATAATATCATATTAAAAGTTTGTTTAAGTGGCTTATTTGTCATATTAATATTATGGCTATACAATGGAATAGATGGATATTTAAATGGTAATGAAGGATTTTTTTGTGGTGCGGTTGCTATTGGAGATTGTTACGATTATGGTATAAATGGAGCTGTTCAAAGAATAATTCAAAAGTTTTATTGGACTATACTTATGCTAATTATATTTTTACTGTATATTATTATTTATAAAATAAAATACAAAGAAAAAATAATTACTAATAAATTACCATATTTTTCAGTAATTATCGTTATTACTTTAATCTCCTTTTTTCCATTATATAAAACAATTATTAATAAATTTTATTTTCATTTCACCAATTATAATTATGAGATAATTATTAAAGGTTTTGATTATAATGATTATTACATTCATGTTTATGACAAAAAAATAAACGTTGTAAAAAAAGAACAGGTCATATGTATTACCACTCCTTGTAACCCAATATATAATGGAGAATATGAAATAAATTTTTCTGATGAAATAATGACAGAAATATATAATTACATAGATAATTCATTCAATAATAAGAATTTTACAAGCCAAACAATTATATTTAATAATATTGTGGATAGTAGAGAATCTAATATAGTTAAATCAATTATAACTAATGATGAAACTTATATAAAAGAAACTAATAATTATTATAATTATAAAATAATAACAGATTTTCAATACAAAACTCTTCAAAATGATGGTGGTAGTCATATAAATGTTTATTATCAAGTTAACTTGAAAAAAAATAAAATAATTAAATATGAAGATAAATATGTTGGATTTAAAGGATATAAATATAAAGATAAAATAATTTATGAAAAAATTATCAATAATAGTATAAATAGTAAATTAAAAACTATCATAGAAGATTTGATAGCAAAAGAAGATATAAATGACAAAAATAACTATAGTCCCTATGTAATAGAATTTGACGATATCAAAAAGGAAATATATAACAGCGAATCAATAGATTTATTAGAAAATATCTTAACTTTAATTGATAAACAATAAAAAAACATCAAAATTTGAGAAAAAATTGTAGATTACTCCAACACTCGCATCAGATTGATAGAAAACTCGAACTTTTGAATTAATTTCAAATGTCCGAGTTTTTAATACTCTATTTGTGCTAAACTATACAGTCCTCTTAAATCAAGAACAAACTCTTTTAAATAAATTTTCAACTTTATCTTTATTATCACCATAGATAGAATTTACTTTATCATATTCTCAAACAGTTAAAAATACTTATCTATTTTCTATTATAGCTAAAAATAAAACTTAATTAATTTTTTTAATAAGTTCTGTTATACTTTATTACTGATGATAATTAATTTCAAATATTTAGGATAGTACAAATTCTGATTTTCTAATTAAATTTATAATTTCTAACATAAATCATACTTATATTGCTTATCAGTAATTATGTTTAACACAACCTTTTAATAAAAGAATTTGATTAAGTTCTTCTTGACAACTCTTTCCTTACTTTCTTTAATTGATTTCCATTTTCACTTTCTAATTTTTTTTGAGGATTATAACTAATTACAAATTTAGTAGATTTATCATCTCGATAAAGAGAAGGTGTATATCTATCTAACGTAGTATCTATTTCATATTTAATATTATTTTTTTCAAATTCTTCTAATAATTTTGCTAAACTTAAGTAAAGATAACCATACTTATAAATTGTTTCAGTTTGAGCAAATCCAACAAAGAAATTTCTTTGTTCAGTATCCCTCACATACCTATATACTGCAACCATTCTTTCTTTACTATTTATAATAAAATCAATCAAACTTCCCATACCATTTGGTAAATCATCGAAATCTCCACAAAAAATTAAATTAAAATCTAAATAACTCTTTGCTTCCTCATTATTATAATTAGCATCTGAAATTAAATTAACAATTTCTTTCTCTGCAAATTTTGAAGTATTATCATCCATATTTTCATATAATTCTAATGACTCATAACTATCAATTAATGTTGCACCACCTTGAATAATTCTAGGTGAAATATACAGATAATTTTTTTCTTTATTTTCTTCTATAAATTTTATTTTTTCCTCTAAAGTCATACTTAAACCTCCCAAAAACTAATATTATTATATCACGTATTTGAAAAAACTCTATGAAATTTGATTCATTTTTTAGTATATTATTAGCAATGAATGATATTAATATCATTTCAGACTGGTGACAAATAGGTATATTTAATTATGAATAAATCTATTTGTCTTTTTATTTTTGATATTTTTATTAAGGGATTGTTCAAAAATAAAAGTCATACTATAAAATGATAAATTTAATCAAAAAAAATAACAACTTCTTTAATTTTGTGATTTAATTATATTAGCAAAAAAAAATAATCACGAAAGAAGTTGTTAATATGAGTATATCACAAAATATTGAAAAGTATCACAAAAATCGAATTGTTGCAAATGAACTACCTCGGGGCAGAGCCCTCAATTGTCCACAGGACAATTGCTTCACTACGTGAGCGAGGTATCATACCTAGCGTTCTAACGAACGCAATCTTTTACGAGACAAAGCCTCGGGGAATTAAACCCAAAAGAGATTAAATAAAATATTTAATATTTTAGGTTTAGAAAAAATTGCAATAATAGATAAAAAAAAAAAAAAAACATTCTTTTATTTAGACAAATATGAAATTGCATTAGACCATGTTCAAGAATTAGGATATTTTATAGAAATTGAAGTAAAAAAATATTCTAAAAACCCATTAGAAGAATATGACGATCTCTTAAAAAAAGCTAAAACTCTAAATTTAAATCTAGATAATATTGATAAAAAAGGTTATCCTTATCATATAATTTATAAAAATAATAACTAAAATGATTGTACTTCTTCCGCTAAAAAACCATAGAAATAGTTAGCTGAACTATCAATTTAATTATGAAAATTAACCTTTTTTATATACTTTAGAATTAATTATACAAATAAAGAAAGATTTAAATATAAATGAATAAAAAAATATATATTTTTAAAACATAAAACTATCTCTTTAATACTCTAGACAATTCTACTACCATTTTTAACTCTTCCTCTGTTTCCTCTTTATCAAAACTAGTTAAATTACTAACAGAAAAACCTTTGATAAAACCATCATACTTTATAACACTCTCATTCCAAATCATAAGCTTTCTTTTCCGTAATTCTTCTAAAGAACACACAAGCAAAAATAACCTAGAAATATTATTATTAACCACATCATCAATATTTTTTTTCTGATATAAACAAGCACTTTTTAATAATTTTAAACATGCTTTTTCTTCTAAAGTTCTCATTCGATACCATTTCATTTGCTCCTCTAACCATTTTTCTCTTTCCAGATATAAAATAACTCGAACAAAATAATCTAGATAATTTTGATGAAACAACTTTAAATCCAAATGATTCCGCTTAAAAGAATCATCAATCCACATTTCAATTGCACAAAAATTAGAATATAGATAAGCATCTAACTCTCCCATATCTTCTTTTAAAGATAATTGAACATATTTCCTTAAAGTACTTTCTGATAAAAACATTCTAAAAAAATCTATTTTCTCAACAATCATAATTTTCCTCCATTACGAAACATTAAAATAGAAAAATCTAATAAAGTATGATACCAAAAAAGATACCACCATAGTGATACCTTTTTATATTATAGTAAAGATACTATCATCAAAATAATTAATATAACAATCAGTAACTCAACTACAAATCTCCAAATATATTTAAACCACGTTTTATAAGGAACATCCAAATAAGACAATCCCACAATAAGTAATAAACTAGTAGGTCCAATAATTTGAACTAAGCCATATAAGCTTTGAAACATAATAGCATATACAGATAAATTAGCCTTTTCTGGAAGTGTAGATACTAACGACGTAAACACACCAGCAGAAGTATAATAAAGATCCACATTCAATATACTTCCCAATATAGTAACCAAAGAATTTATAACTACATTATCTCCAAAACTTTCACTTGCCTTAGTAATAATAGTTTCAACAAAACCATTATTATAACTACATACTAGTACACAATAAGCAAAGATTGCAATCATAGTAGCTGGAATCAATTTCTTAACACCATAAATAAATCCATCCATGGCATCTTCAAATTTAACTCTATAGATAAGTTGTAAAATAAATCCAAATAAAATAATTAAAACAATACTCATCATAAAATTGCCTAAATTACCCCAAGTACCAAAGGCACTAAAAGAACTAGAAATTAAATTTGTAAATACTACGTAATCTCCAATCTTAAGACCAGTCAACCATGTATGAAACTTATCAAAACAATTAATTCCAAATAAATCTGACCAAGGCAAATATCCTAATACCAACAAAATAAATAAAAGAGAAATTACAACAATAAATGGCCAAACTCTGATATTATTATCATCTACCACAATCTTTTTACCAGTTCTATCTTTAACCTCAACAAATAAGTTATCTCCTTTTGTCAATTCATAAGAAAGTTCATCATTTTCTAACTTCTTCATATAACTAACAATATAGAAAATAAGAAGTCCCAAAGCAACTACTAATAATAAAATTTTAGGAAATATATTAGACCAGTTTCCATCCAATCCAACTAATTTATCAAATGTAGTATAACTAACTGCATATTGACTGCTAGCATCTTTAAATGTTAGAAAAATACCACCAATAAATCCAACAATAATACCACCAACAGTAGCAGAAAGTGCCACTAATTTATCATATCCAAGTAATAAGATAATAGATACAACAAATGGAACAAACAAAAATAAAATTAAATTAAGTCCTGTTAAAGACGAAACAAGTGCAAACACAATAGTCATTATAATAACAAATACTTTACGATTAACAGACACTTTATCTGCAATATTCTTTACTAATTTCTTATAAGCAGGAATACGATTCAATAATCCATAAAATCCACCGACTACTAAACTAAAAATAGCTGTATCAAAGAAATAATAAAAAGATTGCATATAATTCAAAAATACATCTCCAAGTGCTAAATAACTAATAGTTCCTTGCCTTCCCTCAAATAAATAAGTAGCAATAACTACCAAAAGCAACAAAACTGTCAACACTTTAAATAAACCATATTTCTTTTTCATTTTTTTTATCAACCTCCGAACTAATTATAACACGAATTCTAATTATTACCATAGTTTTAGCCAATTGTTTACAAAACAAAACCTAAAACCTAATTTTTTTAACCTACAAGTTAACTTTAATAAAAAATTTATAACAACATTCCCCAAACAAAAAAAAGAAACACTACAAAAAGTATTTCTTATCTTTACTATTCCTCAGGTTTCATTAAAGGAAATAATACACAATCTTTAATATTATCAGCATCAGTCAAAATTTGCACCAATCGATCAATACCAATCCCCCAACCACTAATAGGAGGCATACCATATTCCATTGCATTAATATAATCTCTATCCATCATCATAGCCTCTTCATCACCACGACTCTTTAACTCAGCTTGCTCAACTAATCTTCTCTCTTGTTCAATTGGATCAACTAACTCAGAATAAGCATTAATAATTTCAGCTCCATTAATAACTAATTGGAATCGATCCGTCAAATTTGGATTTTCATCATTCGCCCTTGCCAAAGGAGATAAACTAATTGGATGCTCTGTCAAGAAAATTGGTCTCACAATATGCACTCTAGCAACTTTCTTATATAACTGATCAACCAAATTACCATATCCCATATCTTCAAGTGGAGTATCACTATCAATATCAATTTTCTCAAATTTAATCTTATCTAATAATTTCTCCTTGGTGTCATATTCATAAATATCAATTGGAACATATTTCAAAATCAAATCTCTCATACTAATATTTTCCCAATCTCCACTAATATCTACAACAACTCCATCAATTGTCAATTCTAACTTACCAAACAATTTTTTTACAACAGTTTGAATCATTTCTTGTAAAAACTTCATATTATCACGATAATTTAAATAAGCTCCATACCCCTCTAACATGGTAAAATCTTGTAAATGAGTAGTATCCATTCCCTCATTACGAAAACATCTAGCAAACTCATACACCTTCGTAAAACCACCAACAATAGCCCTCTTTAAATAAGTTTCAGGAGCAATTCTTAAATATAAATCAATATCTAAAGCATTATGATGAGTTTTAAATGGTTTTGCTAAAGCACCACTAGCCTTATTATTTAAAATAGGTGTCTCTATCTCCACATACCCATGTTCATTTAAAAAACTCCTAATTTCCCAAATTAACTTACTACGAAGTAAAAATCTCTCTCTTGCATCTTCATTCATAATCAAATCTACATAACGATTACGATACTTCATCTCCTGATCAGATAAACCATGAAATTTTTCAGGTAACGGCCTTAAAGCCTTTCCTAAAAAAGTAAATTCATGCGTTCTCAACGTCTTTTCACCAGTCTGTGTCGTAACCATTTCACCACATACACCAATAAAATCTCCCACATCAAAATTAGACTTCATAAATTTATATGCATCTTCTCCAACCAAATCCAACTGCATAGATACTTGAATAGATGCTTCAATGTCTCGAATTCTTAAAAAACTAAGTTTCCCCATCTTTCTCAAAAAAACAATTCTACCTGCAATTCTAACATCGCAAATCCCATCCTCTAACTCTCTAGCATCCTTAATACTATGTGTCACCTCATATCTCTCCGGATAAGGATTACAATACTCCCTAATACTATCTAACTTTCCCCTTCTTACCATCTCTTGTTCACTTCTAATAATATCCATCTCTCTTCACCTTTCTCAACTTAATTTTATTTTCTCTATAAACTTACAACAACTTACTTAACCTGTTTCCGTACAACCACTTTTTCACTAAAAATACTAATAAAGATTATTCCTTGTCTATATAAATTCATCTAATATCACTCCTAATACAGCAAAAAATATATCACTATTATACACTAACTCTCTAGTTTATTCAAATAATTTTGTAAGATTTCTCTTAACTCGAAAGCTGTAACTGCTTGAAAACAAGCAGTTTTAACATCTACACTACCAGGAAGTCCTTTGATATACCAAGCAACATGACTTCTCATCTCTAATACTGCCACCTTTTCACATTTAATTTTCATCAAATAATCCAAATGATGAAAACACATCTCTATTTTTTCACGATAACTAGGTGCTTGTAGAGATTCTCCTCTTTCAAAATAGGCAACCAAATCCCGAATAAGCCAAGGATTTCCCAAACAACCACGACCTATCATAATAGCATCTACCCCAGTTGCAAACATTCTTCTTGCACTATCTATATCAATAATATCCCCATTTCCAATCACAGGAATACCAACTGCTTCTTTAACTTTCCGAATAATTTCATAATCCACATGACCACTATAACCTTGTGCCCTAGTCCTACCATGCACTGTAATTGCACTAGCACCAGATTCTTCACAAATACGAGCAACCTCTACTGCATTAATATGATCACTATCCCAACCACTTCTAATCTTCACAGTAACAGGAATTGGAACCGCATCTACTACTGCCGCAACAATCTCTCGAATTTTTTCAGGATCCTTTAACAAAGCAGAACCAGCCTGTGCACGAAGTGCCACCTTAGGTACAGGACAGCCCATATTAATATCAATAATATCTGGCTTCATTTCTTCATAAACCTTTTTCGCTGCAACTACAAAAGTTTCCTTATCGCTTCCAAAAATCTGCTGTGCAATAGGTCTTTCACATTCTTCCATATATAACATATTTTCTGTTTTTTTACTATTATATACTAAAGCCTTATCACTAACCATCTCAGCATATATAAGCCCACATCCCATTTCTTTAATAATCTTACGAAATGCACTATTACATACACCCGCCATCGGCGCCAAAACAATTCTAGATTTTATTTCTATATTTCCAATTTTAAACATCCTATCACTTACTTTCTCACTTTAACACGCTTCTTTTTTGAAATAAACTCTTCAATCATCGCTTGATACTCAAAATAAAAATTATCCGCACTCTTTAAAATAAACTGTTCCATTTTCTCAAATGAAAAAGCCATTAATTCCTCCTCAGTTGAAACTTCACTTTCCAAAAGAAATTGTTTCATCTTTCCTAATACCTCATCAATGTCCCGATAATCCACTTCCTGAATTCCAGGATTTATAAAGCCATCATGAGCAAATTTTTCTAACTCTTCCATAGAAAAAGGAAATCCAAACTTTTGAGTACAATAACAATTTAATTTTGTATAATCATCATAAATATTATTACGTCCACTCCAAAACTCATCTTTTAAATAAATCTTACCATTCTTATTCACTCGAATATAAAGATTATCTTTAATAAGATTAGTAGGTTGATAATTCTGATCTAAACAAGTAATCACATAAGAATAAAAATTCTCAAAAAAAACTTTATCAATATAAAGATGAAAAAAATATCCCAGTGCCGAAAAATCATGAAAAACAAGGTCCTGATATTTTAAAAGAAAATAATCTAACCTAGGAGAATTGACACATAACTCTTTCTTATTTTCATTCCGAAAATGAGTAACAAGTTTCTTCTGTATTTTTTTCTTTCGATACTCTCTCCTTGCTTGAAGCACTTCTTCATAATCTAAATCACGAATATCAGTTTTTCCAAAACCTAAAACATCCACAACTAAATTACCAAGCCGAAAAGAATTTTTTTCTAATTCAGTTAAAACTACATCCTGTTCCATTTTCTCTAAAAATTTTTCACCAATAATAGAGTGAATAACAAAAGAAGCCATACCAATCACCACCTATTACTCAAAATGAGTTCTTTTTTGCAATAAATAATATCCACCAATCGATAAGATACCCCCTAAAAAAGCTACCAACATATCCGTCATAGTATCCACTACCCCAGTATCCATGTGATGCTGTAAATCCATATCTAAAAGAATATCTGCCCCAAATTCAAAAAATTCCCAAACACTAGCAACTAACATCACAACTGAAATACTAAAAAACAGCTCAAACAAAATATTCTTCCCACGGAATTGAATTTTATCCAAAATAAATATCCCAATCCAAAACGTAAAAATTCCAGATAAAAAATGTGTAAACAAATCATACCAATCTACCAAATTATAAAGATTAACAACACACCCCAAAAAATCTGCTAAAAAAATAAAAATATAATAAATAAGTAATTCAAAATCGCGAAGTCGATATTTTGTTTTACAAAAAATACATGGTGCTGCCAAAACTGGAACAACAGCCAAATAAGTAAGTAATCTACTACCATCATAAGAAAATAAAACAAAATAAAGTGTTCCAATCAACATTACTAAAATCAAAGTCAAATTTATTTTCTTAATCATCTACATCCCCTCACCTCAAAATACAAGTAACATCATTATACTACTAAGAGAGAACTTTTTCAAATACAACATAAAAAATAGGAACTTAAAGTGAAATGTCCCATTGCCAAAATCTTAAGATTTCTCTATAATAAGAAATAGGTGATCTTATGAATAAAATAGACAAATTAAATCAATATATAAATAATTCAAAAAACATTGTCTTCTTTGGTGGTGCTGGCGTCTCTACTGCTAGTGGAATCAAAGATTTCCGAAGTAAAGATGGACTATACAATGAAACATACAAATATCCACCCGAAGAAATATTAAGTCATACTTTTTTTATAAATCATAAAGAAGATTTTTACCAATTTTACCGAGATAAATTAAACTGCTTAGATGCAAAACCAAATATCTGTCATCAATACTTAACTAAATTAGAACAATCTGGAAAATTAAAATCCATCATTACACAAAATATTGACAACCTTCATCAAAAAGCAGGAAGTAAAAATGTTTTAGAACTACACGGATCTATCTATCGAAACTATTGCACTTCCTGTCATAAATTCTATCCACCAGAAAAAATATTCAATGATAATAACATTCCCACTTGTACCTGTGGAAATCTCATTAAACCAGATGTTGTCCTATATGAAGAACCACTAGATGAAGAAACAATACTAAAATCCATAAAAGCAATAGAAAACGCTGAATTACTATTAGTAGTAGGAACCTCCCTAACAGTCTATCCAGCCTCCTCATTCATTAGATACTTTAAAGGAAAACACTTAGTAATCATAAATCGTGATACAACACCAATGGATAACCTAGCTGATTTAACGATCAATGAAGATATAAAAGAAGTATTTGAAAAACTAAACCAAAATTTCCAAACCTAATTAATTTTACAATAAATAGAATGACCAATAACAGATAAAATACCAGCCAAAAACGCTACCAAAATATCTTCCATTGTATCCACCACCCCAGTATCCATCTGATGTTGAAAATCAAACCCAAATAAAAAATCAACACTATATTCAAACAATTCCCAAATACCAGCAACAAACATAACAACAAAAAGACCAAATATCATTTTATTCCAAAAACTAAGGCACTCACTAGACCACTTTTTCAAAATAAATTGACCAATAGAAAAAGAAAAAATACCAGACATAAAATGAACAAGTAAATCATACCAACTAATTTGATTATAAAAATCCATTACGCCACCTAAAAAATACGCAAAAAATATAAATAAATAATACCAAAATAAATCCTGTACCCCTAACTGATATTTTGTTCCACTAGCAACAAAAGGAACAATTAATAATGGAAACATCATAATATAAGTAAATAATCTATTAGAATTATACTCAAATAATATCAAACTTAATGTTAAAAACATCATAACAAAAATCAATATCAAATTCATCCATCTATAATTCATCATACCCTCCTGCTAATTCTATTACTTACTATTCTTTCATATACCAAAAAAAGACTTCAAAAGAAATCTTTTTCTCTATAAGTATTTTATCGGAACTGACAACAAGAACCACATTGCTGTTGAGTAACCACATTCTCTTCACAACAAGTATATCTAGGTTGATAAGTATGCCTATAAATATGATTATTAATAATTCTAGTATTAATTGGACACACATGTCATTGTCCTTTTTTGATAAATTTAATTAAATGTAATATACTGATAAAATTTCCCACCAATTGCAGTTAAATTAACATATTTGTCAGTTCGAGAACTAGAAGCCATACTACTAACAACCATAGATTTTGTAGCAGTATTCACAAGCCCTAATGATGTTAGTCTATCAATAGGATATAATGGCATTCCTGTAGTATCTTTCACTTTACCGCTATATATTGCCCTCAAGTATTTGACATCGTTAATAAATAACATTCTTACAATCTCTGAAAATTCACAAAATTCAGACCAAGTAATTTTTTCGTTAACATAATTTCTAAACAAATTAGCTAACATAGTAGATTTTTGTAATTCTACATTATTATTTAAAATTATTAATACTCTACCTAGTTCTTCTTCAGCTTTTTTATTATTACTATTTATTTCATTACGATATTTTTTTAATTTTTCAACATCAATTTTACCTGAATTAAATTGTTTTATAAAATTTAATGTTTGTTTAAGTAAGTTTCTATCATGTATATTTTGAGCTGTTTTAGTAACACCTATCAAAAAACCTACAATAGGAAAATCTTTAAATAAACCATCATCTAATAAACTATCAATGCCTAATTCTGCAACATCACCTAAAAATTCAGTTGAATCAGAAAATAACGAATCTTTAAAACTTGGAATTATTTTATCCACTTTATCACCTCTTGGTATATTATTGTACCAAATTTCTTACGAAAAGTCTTTAGGTTAGACGTAATTTGTAAATTTTTCTTCTTATTAGTTAATTTTATATACATTAAAAAGCACTTGTATTAAAGTATATGTCGCCTAAAACTTATACAAAACAAGTGCTAAATACATTATATGATATTTTGGTGTTAATGAAAAGCCTTTTTTTGTATTTTGTTTTAGGAAATACGAAAAAGAGGTGTTTTTATTTATGAATACAAAAGAAAACAAAGAAATATGGATAAAAAAGGTGGAAGAAATATTAATGCTAGGAGGAAAAAGTTCTGATACCATAAAAACTTATAAATATGGAATATTACATTTTTTAAACTATTTTAGTGATGATACAAACATCAGTGAATTTGTTGAAGAAGATATTTTAAAGTATTTAAAGACTGAATATATCGACAAAGGGAAAGCTAGTAGTACTTACAATTTTTACCTTCATTCAATTAAATTTTTCTATTCAGTTTGTTTCAAAAAAAGCTTTACTGCTATTTTACTACCAACATCAAAACTTGGAAAAAAATTACCAGTAATTATAAAAAAAGAAACGTTCTTAGAATTGGTAAATAAAGAAAAAAATTTAGAACATAAATGTTGGTTATTACTTTCTTTTTGCTGCGGCCTAAGAACTTGTGAAATAGCTACTTTAAAAATAGAATACATAGAATCTAGTAATCATAAGTTAAAAGTTTTAGGAAAAGGAAATAAGGAAAGATACACTGTCTTACCAGATATAGTTATTAAATATCTTAGATTATTTTACAAATCAAGAAAAATGACTTCTAAAGAAGGATATTTGTTTAAGGGAATGAAAGAACGAGCACATATCAATAAAAGAATAATCAGTAATTACTTTACTAATTTAAAAAAACATAGAAATGTTCCTAATAACATTACTTTTCATGCCCTTAGACATTCTTTTGCTACTTACTTTCTCATGAATAATGGTGATCCGTTTATTTTAAAAGATTTATTAGGTCATAATTCACTTTCAACAACTGCAATATACATTCATTTAGCAAAAGACTTTGATAACTTGAAAGGAATTAATTATCATGGAAAATAATTATACGGTTCAAGATGTATTCCAAAAATTTGGAGTTGATTATATTAATCAATATAACTTATCAGATGAACAATGGAAAGTTTTTAATGCTATTAGAAAGTGCAAAACAAAAGAATTAGGTATACACACCATAACTTGCTCTGAATGTGGTGAAACAACTATTGGTTATAATAGTTGTAGAAATAGACATTGCCCTATGTGTCAAAGTTATGCTAGAGAAAAATGGATTAACAATGAATCATCATATTTATTAGATTGTCCGTACTTTCATATCATCACAACTGTTCCAGCAGAACTTAATGAACTTGCTTTATATAACAAACAAAAATTTTATAACATTCTTTTTAAAGCAACATCAGAAAGTATTTTAGAATTAGCAGATGATCCAAAGTGGTTAGGTGCTAAGGTTGGAATTACTTCTATTTTACATACTTGGGGACAAACCATGGAATTTCACCCACATATACATAATATTGTTACTGGTGGTGGAATATCAAATAACAAATGGATAGAATCAAAAGAAAATTATATTTTTAAAGTACAA
>JALEZJ010000013.1 GCA_022772985.1 Erysipelotrichaceae bacterium
AATGGTTGTTTAGAGTAATACAAGAACCAAAAAGATTATTTAAACGTTACTTTGTGGGTAATTTAAAGTTTATAAAATTAGTGATTAAAGAAAAGAGAAGTGACAACAAACAGTATGAAAAAAATTAAATATTTAATCGGATATTTTTTTTATAATATATTCTTTTCTTATCTTCCTCATTATCAATTAGGATTAAAGTGGCCATTATCTAATTTTTTTAGAAGTCAATTATGTAAATTAATGTTTGTTAAATCTGGTAGGAATATAGATATAGGGCGAAAGATTAAGTTTTCGTCAAATATTATAATTGGTAATAATTCTAGTATTGGTGATTATTCTTATATTCAAGGAAAAGTGATTATTGGAAATAACTGTATGTTGGCACCAAAAGTTTCATTTCTTGGTGCTAATCATAAATTCAACCGAAAAGACATTCCTATGAATAAACAAGGTGATTTGTCTGTTGGAATTACTATTGGAAATGATGTTTGGATTGGGTATAATGTAATTATATTAGATGGAGTTAAAATAGCAGATGGTGCTATAATTGCTGCTGGTAGTGTTGTAACTAAAAATGTGAATAAAAATGAGATAGTTGGTGGAGTGCCAGCTAAAGTGATAAAAATGAGGTGAAATATATGAAGGTATTAATGGTTGGAGTATCTGAAAAAAATCGCGGTGGAATGTGGACGGTTGTAAATAATTATCTTACAGATAATAAATTCAAAAAAAATACAAATTTAATATATATTCCAACAGTTACAAAAGCCTGTTTCGTAACTAAAGCGTTTTTTAGTTTAAATGCAATAAATAAAGTAAGAATTAAATTGAAAAATGATCATTATGATATTATACATATCCATATGTCAGAAAGAGGCAGTGTATATAGAACTGCAATTATAGAAAAGATTGCAAGAAAATATAATACCAAAATTGTCATACATATGCATGGAGCAGAGTTTCAAACATGGTACAATTCTTTAAACACGAAAAAAAGAAAATTTGTAAAGAATACTTTAGATATGGCAGACAAAATTTTAATATTAGGAGAGTACTGGCGAAATTATATAAGTGGTTTAGTTATGTCTCCAGAAAAAATTGAAGTTTTATATAATTCTGTATCTGTTCCAAAAAAATATAAATATAATGATGAGTCTAAAAATATTTTATTCTTGGGATTAGTTGGAAAAAGAAAAGGAATATTTGATATAATCGAAAGTGTAAAGCAATTAAAAGATAAAGGTTTAGATTTTAAGATATTAGTTTATGGTCCTGATGAAACTGAAGGTTTTACTCAAATAGTTAAATCAAGAGGGTTAAGTAAATTTATTGAATACAAAGGATGGCTTACAGATAATGAAAAACTCAGTGTTTTTTCTGATATTAAAGCTAATTTACTTCCTTCATATAATGAAGGATTGCCAATGACTATATTAGAAACAATGTCATATGGAATACCTAATATTTCTACACCAATTGCTGCTATTCCAGAAGTAGTAAATAAAAAAAATGGTTTTTTAGTTGAACCCGGAAATATTAATGAAATTAGTAAAGCAATTTCAGATGTAATAGAAAATAGTCAAAAAGATAAAAGTGAGTTATCATATCAAACTATTAAAAATAACTTTAGTTTAGAAGCTCATACTGAAAGACTATTAAACATTTATAGGAATATATTGGAGGAAAAATAAGTATGATTCCCAAAAAAATTCATTATTGCTGGTTTGGAAAAGGTGAAAAGCCAAAATTAGTAAAAGATTGTATTGATTCATGGAAAAAAAATTGTCATGATTATGAAATAATAGAATGGAATGAAGATAATTTTGATATTAATATTAATGCCTATGTTAAAGAGGCATATGAATGCAAAAAGTATGCATTTGTTACTGACTTTGTTAGACTTTTTGTTTTAAAAAAATATGGTGGTGTTTATATGGATACAGATGTTGAAGTTATAAAATCATTAGATGGTTTCTTAAAACATCACGCTTTCTCAAGCTTTGAAA
>JALEZJ010000029.1 GCA_022772985.1 Erysipelotrichaceae bacterium
ATATTATGATTAATCATTATGAAGGTAGTAATTTTGAGGAGTTTATTCAAGATAGGATTTTAGTTGATTTTTATGCAAATTGGTGTGGTCCTTGTAAGATGCTTTCTTCTGTATTGGAGAAAGTTAGTAATGAAATTAAAATACTGAAAGTGAATGTGGATGAGAATCAAGATTTGGCTAGAGAATATGGTGTGATGAGTATTCCTTGTGTTATTTTATTTGATAAAGGAAAAGAAATTAAGAGAAATGTTGGATTTGTACCAGAAGGTAAGTTAAGAGAGTTTATTAAAAATTAAGTATTATTGGGAGATGAAAAGATGTGTTAACTGTAATGTAAAGTTAATACTTTTTTTATTGGAAGGTAAAATCTTATGATATAATATGTTATGTATAGAGTTAGAGGTGGGGGTACTATGTATCATAAAAGTGTTTTATTAGAGGAATGCTTAGATAATTTAAATATTAAAAAGAATGGAATTTATGTTGATGCTACTCTTGGGTATGCAGGACATGCTAGTGAGATTTTAAAAATGATTCCAGAGGGGCATTTGTATGGATTTGATCAAGATGATTATGCTATAGAAAAAAGCGATGAGAGATTAAAATTGATTGGGAGTAATTATACAATTATTCGAAGTAATTTTTCTAATTTAAAAGAAGAATTAGGGCGTCTTGGTGTTGATTCTGTTGATGGATTTTTATTTGATTTGGGTGTTTCTTCTGTTCAAATAGATGTAGCAGAACGTGGATTTAGTTTTCATCAGAATGCAAAGCTTGATATGAGGATGGACACAGAAAAAGAATTTAGTGCTTATCAGGTTGTTAATGAGTATGATTATTCTGATTTGGTTCGAATTCTTCGAGATTATGGAGAGGAAAAGTATGCTAGTAGTATTGCTCGTAATATTGTAAAATTTCGGGAGAAAAAACCGATTGAGACTACTTTTGAGCTTGTTGATATTATTAAGACTAGTATGCCAATGAAGGCAATGAGAGATGGTCATCCGGCTAGAAAGACTTTTCAGGCAATTCGAATTGAAGTTAATCAAGAGTTAGAGGTTTTAACGTTAGGGTTAGAGCAAGCAATTTCTTTATTGAGATCAGGTGGTAGGTTATGTGTTATTAGTTTTCATTCTTTAGAGGATAGAATTGTGAAGAATTTATTTCGAAAATATAGTGAAGTTTCTTATGAAATGAGAAATTTGCCATATATTCCAGATGAGTATTTGCCTAAGTATCGTGTGATTTCTAAGGGAATTACTGCTAGTCAAGAGGAATTGGCGATTAATTATCGTTCTCATAGTGCTAGACTTAGGGTTTTGGAGAAAATATAAGGATGGGATAAAATGAAAAAGGGAAAAAAGAAGCAAGTATTTTTTTGTAAATTTGAACGTTTTATGTATAAAGTATGTATTTTTATTATTGTTGTTTTAATTGTATTGATTGTTTGTAGTGAAACTAGTTTAGCTCAGGTGAATTTAGAGTTACAGAAGTTAGATAAAGAAGTGGATCAGGAAGAAAAGAAAATAGAAAGTTTAGAGATGAAAATTGATGAAATGACTTCTTTGGAGAATATAAAAGAAGTTAGTGCTTTCTATGGTCTTTCCTATCATAGTGATAATATTAAGACGATTGAAGATTGAAAGAAGAATTTTATGAATTTGTTTTAGGGGAATGGTTTGTTTTTTAGATAGAGGTGAGATCAGTGAGAAGAAAAAAAGTAAATATTAATAAAATAAGACCTAATTATTTTATGTTTCTTTTTACTATTTTGCTATTTTGTCTTTTTGTGGTGAGAATTTTTTATTTATGTACAACGGATTATTCTGTGGGGAATTCTACTATTTCTGCTTTTATTCAAACTAGAAATACAGAGGAAGAAGTAATTTTGCCAAAGCGTGGTAGTATTTTTGATCGAAATGGGAATGTTTTGGCGGAAGATGTTGCTAGTTACACTGTTATTGCTTATTTGGACGAGAGTCGAAGTCAAGGAAGTGATGTACCTTTACATGTTGTAGATGCAGATGCTACGGCAGAAAAATTGGCTCCTTATTTAAATATGGATGTTGAGGTTTTAAAAATTTTACTTAAAAAAGATGCTTATCAAGTGGAACTTGGTCCTGGTGGAAGAGATTTAAGTCAAATTCAGATGGAAGAAATTAAAAATTTAAATTTGCCGGGGATTGATTTTATTGCTAGTACCAAGAGGTATTACCCAAGTGGTGATTTTGCTTCTTATGCAATTGGTTATACGGTGAATGAAAGTGATGAAGATGGAAATGTGTGGAAAGTTGGACAACTTGGAATAGAGGAATATTTTAATGAAGATTTAACGGGGAGTAGTGGATATATAGCTTATGAAAAGGATCGAAATGGTTATAAAATTGCGAATGGTCGTGAATATATAGAAGAAGCTGATGATGGAGATGATGTTTATTTAACTCTTGATAGCAATATTGAACTATTTACAGAGAATGCTGTTAAGAAAATGGTAGAGACAAGTGAAGCAGAGTGGGGATTTATGATCGTTGCTGATGCTAAGACAGGAGCTATTTTAGCTTATTCTACTATGCCTTCGTTTGATCCTAATAAGAAAAATATGACTAGTTATATTGATCTTATGACGGGGAATACTTATGAACCTGGTAGTACGATGAAGATATTTAGTTATTTATGTGCGATTGATGGGGGTAATTATGATGGAAGTCGTACTTATGATTCTGGCGAGATTATATATGAGGCATCTAATGGAACGAAAAATGTGATTCATGATTGGAATAAAGTTGGTTGGGGTAATATTAGTTATGATTATGGATTTGCCATGTCTTCTAATGTTGGCGCTGCTGGGTTACTTCGAAGTGGTATGTTGAATAAACAACAACTTCGTTCTTGTTATAATGCTTATGGTTTTGGAAAGACAACAGGTTTTACTTTAAATCGTGAATTGTCTGGAAGTGTTAAATTTAATTATGATATTGATGTGGCATCAGCTACTTTTGGACAAGCAATTACTATTACACCAATTCAAATGGTGCAAGCTTTATCTATTATTAGTAATGATGGAAAATTATTAAAACCTTATTTAGTATCTAAGATAGTAGATACTAATACTGGAGAACTTAGTTATGAAGCGACGACTGAAGTTGTTGATGTAGTTGCAGATACAAATAGTATTGCTAAGATAAAGGAATTAATGAAAAGTGTTGTATGTAATGATTCGACTCAATGTACTGGAAGTGCTTATTATATGGATGGTTATCCAATGATGGGAAAAACTGGAACCGCTCAAATTTATGATGATAAAACTGGAACATATATGACAGGGGCGTCTGATTATGTTTATTCATTTGCGGGATTATATCCTGCTGATAGTCCAGAAATTATTATTTATTCTGCTTTGAAAAGGCCTAAGGATACTGCAAATTATGTGGCGGAAGCGGTAAAAGATGTTGTTGTGAATACTAGTAAGTATTTAAATATTGTAGTAGATAGTAATCGTACAGAAAGTTATGAACTTCAAAGTTATATTAATAAAAATACTGCATCTGTAAAGAGTGAATTAGAAAAGAATTATATGAAAGTTTATGTGTTAGGTAATGGTGAAAAAGTTATTAATCAATATCCTAGTAAGGGAAATATGTTGTATCGAGATAGTGTTGTTGTATTATTGACTGATACATATGATAAGGCTATGCCTAATTTTGTGGGATTGTCTTATAAAGATGCTAATAATATTTTGCGGTTAATGGGAGTCAAATATGATTTGCAAGGAAATGGTTATGTTGTTAATCAGAATGTTCCTGAAGGAATTCTTGTTTCCGATGATGTTACAGTAGTATTACAGTTTAGTGATGGTTTTTCTTAGTAATTATTGAAAAAATGATTGTGAAGAAAATTGAATTTGGTTCCGCAAGTTTCAGGGTTTCTGAGAACCACATCTAAAAATTTTAGATGTGGTTTTCAATATTTTTAACTAATTAAATAACTTCAAAATAAGGAAAAATTATCAAATGTTTTTATTATAAGATTCTCTTCTATAAAAACGTACTTAATATATTTATGTTGGCTTTATATATTTATGTTGGCTTTCTCAAAATTCAAAAAATTCTAAAATTATGATCAGTTTTTTTGTTTAGAAGATTTGGCGTGATTTTGAGATGTTTTTATGTTATATATCAACATTTTGAAGTTGTTGTAAGGTTACTAATGACTTGTTTTAAATAGTTTAGAAATTTTTTTTAAAATAAAAAGGAGTTTTTTAGAATTTGTAGAATAATATAGGTAGAAAGGATAATTTTGGTGAAGTATTTTTTTGATATGGTTTTTGAAAAATGTCGTGGTGTTGTAGGAGTGTAAAGTATTTGTTAAGTTGGTTGCGATTTCATTATAGTTATGTTAAACTTTAAATAGAGGTGTGTCATGGAGTATCGTAGATTGTTTTTAATGGTATTTGTTACTTTTTTGTTTGTTGCATTATTTATGCCAATTATTAAGAAAATAGCTATTCATATTGGAGCATTGGACATTCCAAATAAAAGGAAGGTTCATAAGGTACCAATTCCTCGACTTGGTGGTTTAGGAATTTATGCTGGTTTTTTACTTGGCTATATGTTGTTTGGATGGGAATCTATTCAAATGAATGCTATATTGATAGGTAGTTTTATTATTGTTATAACCGGTATTATTGATGATATTAAACCAATTCCGGCACGTTATAAGTTGATTGGACAGATTATTGCCGCAATGGTGATTCCTTTATATAGTGGAATATTACTTAGAGATATTAGTGCTTTTGGAATATATATTAACTTTGGTTGTTTTAGCACAATTGCAACAATTGTTTTTATTGTGGCTATTATGAATTGTATTAATTTTATTGATGGGTTGGATGGCCTTGCGGGTGGAATATCAGCTATTTATTTTTTGATGATTGGTATTATTGCAATTTTGTTTAATAATAGTAGTGGTTTGGATACTATTTTGTCATTTATCATGTTAGGAGCTACTTTGGGATTTTTAGTTCATAATTTTTATCCTGCTAGTATTTTTATGGGAGATTCTGGAAGTTTATTTTTAGGGTATATTATTGCAGTTATTTCATTGTTAGGATATAAGAATGTAACATTTACTTCCTTAATTGTTCCAATTTTTTTGCTAGCGATTCCTATTATGGATACATTATTTGCTATTATTCGAAGATTACTTAAACATGAATCAATTGCAATGCCTGATAAATGTCATTTGCATCATCAATTGTTGAAGTTAAATTTTTCAATTAGGAAGTCGGTTTTAATTATTTATTTAATAGATGTTTTATTTGCAATTGCTTCTATTATTTATGTTATTGGGGATAGTAAACATGGTATATTTATTTATGTTTTGTTATTTATTGTAGTAGTTGTTCTGATATGGAAGACGGATATTATTAGTGATAAAAAGATAGAAAGGAAATTTTTATTTTTTCATAAAAAAAGTAAATAACGGAGGATGGTTTTATGAAAGGAATTATTTTAGCAGGAGGATCTGGGACAAGGCTTTATCCTATTACGAAAGCTACTAGTAAGCAATTACTTAATGTATATGATAAACCTATGATTTATTATCCATTATCTACATTGATGCAGGCAGGAATTCGAGATATTTTATTAATTACGACTCCAATTGATCAAGCATCTTTTCAAAGATTATTAGGAGATGGACATGAACTTGGAATTCATATTACTTATACAGTTCAACCTTCACCAGATGGATTAGCTCAAGCATTTTTATTGGGGCGAGAGTTTATTGGTGATGATGCTTGTGCGATGGTTTTAGGAGATAATATATTTTATGGAAATGGTTTTGAAGAATTGCTAAAGAATGCTAGTTTGAATGCTATCAATGGATATGCTACAATATTTGGGGTTCATGTAAAAGATCCAGAACGATTTGGAATTATGGAAATTGACGAGAATAATCAAGTGTTAAGTGTTGAAGAAAAACCGACCGAACCAAAAAGTGATTTAGCAATTACAGGATTGTATTTTTATCCAAAAGGGGTAAGTGAGAAAGCAGCACAAGTAAGGCCATCTAAAAGAAATGAATTAGAAATTACTTCTTTAAATGATATGTATTTACAAGAGGAAAAGTTAAAGGCATGTCTTTTAGGGGAAGGATATACGTGGTTTGATACAGGAACAGAGGAGTCTATGGCAGATGCAACGGCGATGATTCGATCTATTCAAAATAATAAGGATAAAGTAATTTGTTGTCCTGAAGCAATTGCTTATCAAAGAGGATGGCTTACAGAGGCTGAATTAGAAGAAAGTGTAGAACTTATGAAGAAGAACAAATATGGAAAATATTTAAAAAAGGTGTTAGAAAAGGGAAGAAAAAACTAAGAGAAAAAGTATTGTTGTTTTAAAGGAGTATGAAGAAAATAATGAAATTTTTAATTACAGGTGTAAATGGGCAATTAGGACATGATGTAAAAGAAGAGTTAATGGAGAGTGGGTATTCTGATATTTTAGCACCTACAAGTGCAGAGATGGATATTACGAAAAAAGAACAAGTAGAAGAAATAGTGCTAGATTATCAGCCTGATGTAATCTTTCATTGTGCAGCCTATACTGCAGTTGACCAGGCAGAAGATGAGAAAGAGAAATGCTATGATATTAATGTAAATGGAACGAAATATCTAACAGATGCAGCTTCCTTGGTTCAAGCTAAGATAATTTATATTAGTACAGATTATGTTTTTGATGGTACAAAGGATGAAGGTTATGATGTTGATGATGAAACTCATCCAGTTAATTATTATGGTGAAACAAAGTATTTAGGAGAAGAAATTGTTAAAAAGTACCAAAATCATATTATTGTTAGAATTTCTTGGGTATTTGGAATCAATGGAAAGAACTTTGTGAAAACGATGTTAAGACTAGCGGAGACGAAAAGTGAATTAAGTGTTGTAAGTGATCAAATTGGTAGTCCTACTTATACAAAAGATTTATCTAAGTTATTAGTGGACATGAGTTTGAGTGATATAAGAGGAACTTATCATGCTACTAATGAAGGGTATTGTAGTTGGTATGATTTTGCCAAGACTATTTTTGAGGTAAATCATATTGATATGAAAGTTTGTCCTATTTTAACAAAGGATTATAAAACGAAGGCTAAAAGGCCACTAAATTCTAGATTAAATAAAGACTGTTTAGATGTTGATAATTTGTATAGATTACCAGATTGGAAAGATGCAGTAGAGAGATATTGTAAAGTATTAAAGAAGGAGGAGAAGAGATAAATGAAATTTTTAGTAACTGGTGGAGCGGGATTTATTGGTAGTAATTTTATGCATTATGAAGTAAAAAAATATCCAAATGATGTGTTTGTTTGCCTAGATGCTTTGACTTATGCTGGAAATTATCATAATATTGAAGATTTGGAAGAATATGATAATTTTAAGTTTGTTCATGGGGACATTACGGATAGAGAATTTATTTATGATTTATTTAAGAAAGAGAAGTTTGATGTTGTCATTAATTTTGCAGCAGAGAGTCATGTCGATAATTCTATTAAAAATCCTAGTATCTTTTTAACTACAAATATTATTGGGACTAGTGTTTTAATGGATGCATGCCTGGAATACGGAATTAAGAGATATCATCAAGTTTCTACGGATGAAGTATATGGAGATTTGCCACTAGATAGGCCAGACTTACTATTTACAGAGGATACTCCACTACATACTTCTAGTCCATATTCTAGTTCAAAGGCTAGTGCTGATCTATTAGTAATGGCTTATGCTAGAACGTATGGACTTCCTGTTACGATTTCTAGATGTAGTAATAATTATGGTCCATATCAATTTCCAGAGAAGTTGATTCCAGTAGTTATATCTAAAGCATTAAACAATGAACCAATTCCTGTATATGGAACGGGTGAGAATGTTAGAGATTGGATTCATGTAATTGATCATAATATTGGGGTGGATAAGATTGTTCGTGAAGGAAAGACTGGAGAAATTTATAACTTAGGGGGACATTCTGAAAGAACGAATTTAGAGGTTGTTAAGACAATTTTGAAGCAATTAGGAAAGAGTGAAGATTTCATTACTTTTGTTGCAGATCGAAAAGGACATGATTTAAGATATGCTATTGACTCTACAAAAGCAGAAAGAGAGTTAGGTTGGAATCGTACTTATACTTTTGAAGAAGGAATTAAAGAGACTGTGGATTGGTATTTAAATCATCAAGAATGGACTAACAATATTTTAAGTGGTGAATATAAAAATGCATATAAGGAGAATGAGTAAATTATGATTAAGAAAATTGAAACTGGTCTTCAAGATTGTTATATTGTAGAACCTTCTGTTTTTGGAGATGATCGAGGTTATTTTAGTCCCTTTTTTATTCAAAAAGATCTAGATGCAAATGGGTTGAAATTTGAAGGAGTTGTGCAGTGTAATCGTAGCAAGAGTTCTAAGGGAGTTGTAAGAGGACTTCATTTTCAAAAGAATCCAATGTGTCAGACTAAGTTAGTAGAGGTTATTGCTGGAAGTGCAATTGATGTTGTAGTTGATATAAGAGAAGGTTCTCCTACTTATGGAAAACATGTAGCAGTTTTATTAAAACCATATGATTCTAGGGATCCTGAAAGTGGAAGACAGTTATATGTACCAAGAGGCTTTGCTCATGGATTTATTAGTTTAGAGGATGATACAATTTTTCAATATTTAATTGATAATGATTATGCACCTGATTATGAGGGTGGAATTTTATGGAATGATCCTGAACTTGGAATTGATTGGAAAGGTATGTTTAGAGAGCACGGAATTGAGAAGCCACTTACTAGTGAAAAAGATAGTAAACATTTTCCTTTGAAAGAGAGTCCTAGTTATTTTAAGTATTAAATTTATGAGAAGTAAAAGAAAAGAGAGGAGTTTCTAAAAGTATGTGGAAAAATCATATAATTAGATTATACGTGATATAGATGAATAAAAAAGAAATTACAGTTACAAAGCCATTTATGCCAACACTTTCTGAATATTTGGAATATGTAGAAAAAATTTGGAATAATAGTTGGGTTACTAATAAAGGTCCATTATTTAAAGAATTTCATTTGTTATTGCATGATTACTTAAAGGCAGATAATTTATGTTTAACTGTGAATGGACATTCTGCACTTGATATTGCAATTAAATCCTTAGGCTTGTCTGGTGAAGTAATTACTACTCCTTTTACTTTTGCTTCTACTACCCATGCTTTAACTATGAATCAAATTACACCTGTATTTTGTGATATTAAAGAGTCTGATTTAACAATAGATGAAAGTAAAATAGAAGAATTAATTACTGATAAAACTACAGCTATTATGCCTGTTCATGTTTATGGTCATAGTTGTAATACGGAAGAAATTGAAAGAATTGCTAAAAAACATCATTTAAAGGTAATTTATGATGCTGCTCATTCTTTTGGAGTACAAAGAGATGGACAATCTATTGCTTTATGTGGTGATGTTTCTATATTTTCTTTTCATGCAACTAAGATTTTTCATACGATTGAAGGTGGCTGTGCTATTTATCGAGATAAAAATTTAGAACCACTTTTTAATGCCTTTAGAAATTTTGGAATTTATTCTGAAGAAGAAATAAATTATATTGGTGGAAATGCTAAAATGAATGAATTTCAGGCAGCTATGGGAATTGTGAATTTAAAATATATGGATGAAATTATTCAGAAACGAAAAAAATTAACTTTATATTATAGAAAGAAATTAAATTTAATTGAAGGAATTCAGTATTTTGTTCCTGAGAAGTTGAGTACTTATAGTTATAATTATGCCTATTTTCCTATATTAGTTGATGAAAATAAATTAAAAATTAGTCGAGATGATTTATATGAAGAATTAAAAAAATTTAACGTTTACACTAGGAAATATTTTTATCCTTTGGTAACAGATTTTGGCTGCTATAAGGAACAATATAAGGATGTTTCTTTGCCAGTTGCTAAAAAAATTTCCCAACAGATCCTATGTTTGCCATTATACTATGATCTTTCTTATGAAGATATTGATTATATTTATGAATCTATTTTAGAGATTAAGAAGGTGGTTGAGTAATGACTTTTGAATATTGTCTAATGCAAGGGGATGATCATTTTGATGAACTGAAATTAAAGAATTTTATTTTGGACGTTAATTTAGATTTTCCTATTCCAATTACTGATAAAATTTCAGTAGATGAGTTTTTAACAAAAATTAAGAAGGTTGGTAATGTTTACTGTGCTTATTATCAAAAAGAAATTGTAGGATGTGCCTTTTTTTATGCAAATGATAAAGCAAAGAATATAGCTTTTTTGACTTTGATTGCAGTTTCTAAGAAATATCGAAATTGTGGTATTGGTGGTACTTTATTAGATTATATGATAAATTATTGTGAAAAACTTAATTTTGATACTCTTCAATTGTATACACACGAATTGAATGTAGGGGCTAGAAGATTTTATTCTAAGAGAGGATTTTATGAAATTGTTTGTGATCGAGAAAATAATGCAAAATTAGAATTAAAGTTAGGAGAGAAAAAATGAATATTTTAATTACTTCTGTTGGAAGAAGAAGTTATATGGTAAAATTTTTTAAGAATGCATTGAATGGAAAAGGATTGGTTCATGTATCGAATAGTAGTGACATTACTCCTGCTTTTCAAGTAGCTGATCGTTCAATAGTTACACCTTTGATATATGATGATAATTATATTCCTTTTTTATTGAAATATTGTAAAAAAAATCAAATTGATATTCTTATTTCTTTGTTTGATATTGATTTGTATGTTTTAGCTTCTCATAAAGAAGATTTTTCTAAAATAGAGACAAAAGTTATTGTTTCTGATCTTTCTTTTATTAAAACTTGTAATGATAAATGGTTGACTTATCATTATTTAAAAGAAAATAACTTTAATGTTCCTGCTACTTATCTTGAACTAAAAGATGCAATTCAAGATATTCGTTCAGATGTGATTCATTATCCTGTTGTTGTAAAGCCAAGATGGGGAATGGGTTCTTTATCTATTTACATTGCTAATAATGAAGAAGAATTAAAAGTATTTTATAAAAAAATAAAGAATGAAATTCAAAATTCATATATTTGTTATGAATCTCAAAATGATTTAGAACATTCCGTCATGATTCAGGAATTTATAAGTGGTCAAGAATATGGGCTAGATATTATTAATGATTTAGATGGGACTTATCAAAATACTATTGTTCGTAAGAAATATGCTATGAGGGCTGGAGAAACAGATTGTGCAGAAATTGTAGAAAATAAGTCTTTAAAGGATTTAGGAAAAAGGTTAGGAAATATTACAGGTCATATTGCTAATTTAGATGTAGATGTTCTTTGTGATGAAAATAACGTTTTTATTTTAGAAATGAATGCTAGGTTTGGTGGTGGATATCCTTTTAGTCATATTGCAGGAGTTGATTTACCTTTGGCTATTGTGAAATGGTGTCAAGGAGAAGAGATAGATAAAAATATTTTATCAGCTAGAGAGAATACTTTAGGTCATAAAGATATAGCTATTATGAAATTAAAATAAGATAATAGAAAGGAGTTAATTGTATGAGAAAGAATATTTGTTTCTTTATTATTTTATTTTTTCTATTTTTATCAGGTAGTGTTTATGCAGAAGAATTATATGGCTGGCAGCAAATTGATGGAAATGTATATTATTATGATGAGAATGGAAATTTTTTGACTGGAATTCAAGAAATTGATGGAGTAAAGTATTTATTTGGTAAAACTAGTGGTAAGTTATATTATGGTTTTACTAGAACGCCTGATGGTAATTATTATTATACAAATGAACAAGGAATTATTCAGACAGGAATTCAAAATGTAGATGGACAAAACTATTTTTTTGATTTTATTACTGGTTCTTTGTGCTTTAATCAGTTCGTGAGTGATTCGGATGGAAATGTATATTATTCTAGTGCCTCTGGAGTTTTATATTCTGGTGGATGGCTTGCTGTTCATGAAAATCAATATTATTTTGATATAGATGGAAAAATGTTTATTGGTTGGCATGAAATAGAGGGGGATACTTACTATTTTGGAAGTGATGGTGTTAAGTATACTTGGATTCAAGAAGTTGATGGGGAAAAGTATTTCTTTGGTAAAACCAGTGGTAAGTTATATTATGGATGGATACAGGCACCAGATGGTAATGCTTATTATACAAATGAGAAAGGGGTCTTACAGACAGGTGTTCAAGAGATTGCTGGAGTAAAATATTTACTTGGTGCAACAAGTGGAAAATTATATTATGGTTTTACACAGACACCTGATGGTAATTACTATTATACAGATGATCGTGGAATCATTCAGACAGGCTGGCTTATAGTAGAAGGTAAAGAACGTTATTTTGAATTAGATGGAAAAATGGTCGTTGGTTGGAAGAAGATAGAAGAAAATACTTATTATTTTGGAAATGATGGAGTTAAGCATACTTGGATTCAAGAAGTTGATGGAGAAAAGTATTTCTTTGGTAAAACGAGTGGCAAGTTATATTATGGCTGGATTCAAGCACCTGACGGTAATATTTATTATACAAACGAACAAGGAATCTTACAGACTGGTATTCAAGAAATTGCTGGCGTAAAATATTTACTTGGTGCAACAAGTGGAAAACTATATTATGGATTTACACAGACACCAGATGGTAATTATTATTATACAGATGAGCATGGAATTATTCAGACAGGTTGGCTTATAGTGGAAGGAAAAGAACGTTATTTTGGACTGGATGGGAAAATGGCTATTGGTTGGAATATGATAGAAGAAGATACCTATTATTTTGGAAGTGATGGAGTTAAGTATACTTGGATTCAAGAAGTTGATGGAGAAAACTATTTTTTTGGTAAAACGAGTGGCAAGTTATATTATGGCTGGATAAAAGCCCCAGATGGTAATACTTATTATACAAACGAACAAGGAATCTTACAGACTGGTATTCAAGAGATTGCTGGTATAAAATATTTACTTGGTGCAACAAGTGGAAAACTATATTATGGATTAACTTCAGCCCCAGATGGATATGTATATTATACAAACAATCAAGGAGAAATTCAGTATGGTTGGCAAGTTATTCATAATAAAAAGCATTATTTTGATGAAGAAGGTCATATGTTTGTTGGTTTTCAACAAATAGGTGATGATAAGTACTATTTTAATATTGATGGAGTCATGTTAACTGGAATTCAAGAGATTGATGGAAAAAAATATTTACTTGGCGCAACAAGTGGCAAATTATATCATGGTTGGACAGAGACACCTGATCACAATATGTATTATGCAGATGAAAATGGAGTGATTTTAACGGGGATTCAAGAAATTGATGGAAATAGATATTTATTTGGGGCGACAAGTGGAAAGTTATATTATGGATGGACTCCAGCCCCAGATGGATATACTTATTATACAAACGAGTGTGGCATTATTCAGACAGGAGTAGTTAATATAGATGGTAATTTGTTTCTTTTTGACGATTATGGTAGACTTCAAAATGGCTGGCAGGTGATAAATGGGGAAACTTATTATTTTTATGCTGATGGAACAAAAGCAAAAGGGATTTCTAAAATCGCGGGAATTAGATATGAATTTTCTAAAGATGGAGTTCTTCTTAATAGTAATGTCAAGCTAGTTTTAGATGTCTCTAAATGGCAAGGAGATATTGATTGGGATTTATTATGGAATTCTGGTGAAATAGATGCTGTTATTTTAAGAATGGGTTTTGGTGATTCTGATGAGGATTCAAAATTTGCTGAATATTTAAGTCATGTAAAAAGATTAGGAATTCCTTACGGAATTTATTGGTTTAGTTATGCTAAAACTGGTAGTGACGCCTTAAGAGAAGCAAATCTTACAATTTCGTTATATAAAAAATATGATTTATCACCATCTTTTAATGTATTTTATGATTTAGAAGATTGGTCTTATAGTAATGGAACAATAAATTCTTATGATTTAACGAAAGAAGATTATGATAATATTTCATCAAGTTATATTGGACTTTTAAATTCTAATGGTATTGGTGCTAGTATTTATGCAAATAGTTATTTTTACAATAATAGATTTCAAGAAAACACGAAGAAAAATGTTGAATGGATTGCAAATTATTCTTCTAATACAGTTCCTGGTAATTTTAGAGGATGGCAATATACAAGTAGTGGAAGTGTTTCTGGAGTTAATGGTAATGTAGATCTAAGTATATTTTATTGGTAATATTTATTTTAATATGAAAGGGTGTTATTATGCCAAAAGTATCAGTTTTGTTATCTTCTTATAATCATGCTAATTATTTAAAAAAGAGTATTGATAGTATATTAAATCAAACTTATAGTGATTTTGAATTAATTATTGTTGATGATTGTTCTAGTGATAATAGTTGGAATGTTATAAAAAGTTATAAGGATAAGAGAATAAGGAAAATACGACATAAAACGAATAAGGGCTCTATTTTGACAAGAGAGTTAGTTGAGTCTTTTAATGGTGAATATTTTGCGGTTGCTCATTGTGATGATTATTGGGAAAAAACAAAATTAGAAAAGCAAGTTAAATTTTTAGAAAAACATCTTGAAATAGCTGCTTGTTTTACTTATGTTAAATTAGTTGATGAAAATGATAATGAAATTGGTGATGAGGTCTATACAAATTTTAACGTAGAAAACAGGAGTCGTTTTGAGTGGCTAAATTATTTTTTCTATTATGGAAATTGTTTATGTCATCCTAGTATTTTGATTAGAAAGAGTGTACAACTAAAGTGTAATTTATTCTCATATGCTTTAAAAAGTCTTCCCGATTTTTACAGATGGGTTAAATTATGTTTATATTATGATATTTATATTTATCCGGAAAAATTAACTAATTTTAGAATAAGAAGAGGTGGTTTAAATACTTCTGGTTATCGCTATGATAATATTGTAAGATGTACATTTGAAATCACAAAAATTTTGGAATTATATGAAAAATTAGATGACGAAAGTTTTGTAAAGGTTTTTCCTCAATCTAAAATGTATCAAAAAGATAATTACTTTAGTTCCTCTTTTGCATTAGCAAGAATTTGTATTGATGAAATTGGTAGTAAGCCATATATTGATTTTGGTTTACACCTTATATATCAATTATTTCAAGATGAAAAAAATAGAAAGAATATGATAGAAAAGTATAATTACACTACTAAAAATTTTACTGATGAAACTGGCGGTTTAGATATTTTTAATAGCATTGATGATAATTTAATTCAATATTCTTCAATTTATTTTGCGAATGAAGGAGAGGACTATAGTGAAAAAAGGAAAATTTCTACGCAGACTTTGATTAGACAAAATGGTGATTTTGAAATTTTGTTTTCAGACTTAAATGAAAGTGTAGTTTGTTTTAGGATAGATCCAGATGATAGAATGTATCGTTGTTATTCAGATATTCGTATTTTTGTAAATGGTAATGGAGTTAAATTTTCTTCTAATTGTACCTTTATAGATAATAATAAAATGTTTTTTTTACATAAAGACCCCATCTTTTTTGTTGAATTTACTGGAATTATTAATGATATCTATGTAACTGGGAAAACTGAAATTGTTAGTACTGAGGATGTAATTCAATATCATGAGATTACTTTAAAAAAAGTGATAGAAGAAAATAAGTTTAGCTTCAAAGTAAGACGCAAGATTAATTTTTACATAGATAAAATAAAGTTTTTTAAAGATTGATAAGCATTCTTTTAATGACTCTTTTCTTGACTGATATTGTTTTAGAATGATATAATTATGATAAAGAAAACCATGAATGAGGTGAACAATTTTGATTAATTTTTTGAAAAAAATTTTTATAAATTCAGATAAAGAGAATATTGAATTAATTCGGAAAAGTAAATATTTTGATGAAAAATATTATTTATTAGAAAATCCTACATTAAAAGGAGATCCTTGTCGTCATTATTATTATTATGGTTGGAAAGAAGGAAAATCTCCAAGTTTTGAATTCTCTAATAATTTTTATTTGAAGAATTATAAAGATGTAGAAGATGCAGGAATGAATCCTTTACTTCATTATCTAAGATTTGGAAAAGCAGAAAATAGAGTAATTGAAAAAGATAATGGTTTGACTTTAAAAAAAGTATATGAAAAAGTTTACGGATGTGTCTATTTTTATAAAACTTATATTTATGATACGAATGAAAAAAGATTAAATTTATTTTTTGATTCTATTGATGATAGTATCTCCAACTTAATTGAGTTGTTAGATTATGTTACTAGTTTTTGTAATACAAAGCAATATAGTCTTAGAATTGTATATTTTCATGCTGATTTTGAATTGTTGAAGAAAGTTTTAGAAACGAATAATATTAAATTGCCTGAAAAAACGATCTTTCTCAATTTGAAAAGTTCTAATTATTTAGAAGTTGGATTAAATGAAAAATATATTTGTACTTCTTGGAAAACAGCTAGAGCACTTTTAAATACTGCAAGTATTCATGCAACGATCTATTATTATTTACCAGAACATGTAGAAGTGCTATCCAAAGAAGAATATTATCAAATTTCTAATATTTGTACAAATGATCATGTTGTAGTGATGACTAAAGATCAAAAATTATTGAATAAAATTAAGAAGTGTCAATTGAAGTTTGAAATTGGAAAATTTAAATTACAATTAAGAGGTGCAAATCAATTATATTGTGATTTTGATAAAATGTTTATTGTAGGAGTAGAATTATTGAATGCTGCCTTTTTAACAAATAATTTAAGATGGGATGCATGGAGAGTAAATATTTTAGAGAATAAATATAATTTTAAATTTCATTTTGATACAAATGTTGGGATTCGAAAAGTAAATTCTATTGAAGAAGATGCTGATTTTATTTTTTGTATGTCCTATCATAAAAAAAATATTTCTTATGATAAACCATATTTGAATGCATGGGTAGAAGAAGAAAATATTAAAATTAAAAATTTTATTATAGTAACAGAGAAAAACTTTCAAATATTACTTAAAAATGAAGAATTTACACTTAGTAATATTGATAATGATTATCAAAAATTTCAAAAATGTATTTCTAAATTGAAGGATGAGAGGTAGATAATATGTATGCATTGAAATGTAAGAAAGAATTTGATATGCAATTAGAAATTCCAGAATTTTCTATTCGTTATAGTAATATTCTTCAAAGTAAAAAGAAAAATATTGTTTATATTAAAGATGTTTTTGATAATTCAACTTTTCGCTATCGAACTTATAATGTTATGGAAGCAATGGAAAGTAGTGATAAATATTATGTTACATGTTTTTTAATCAGTGAATTGTATAGTATTTATAATATATTAGATAAAATTGATTTGGTAATATTGCAGAGAGCTAAATGGTCTTTTGAATTAGAAAGTTTTATTCGAGTATTAAGAGAATTAAATATTAAAATTATTTATGATATGGATGATTTGATTTATCATACAAAATATGTACCAAAGTATTTGAATAGTATTGGTGATTATCGTGAATTTGCAATGGATTCTTTTTTTGCACTATCTAAGCGTTATGAGATGATCACTAGTATTAGTGATGGATTTATTGTCACAACCCAGTCTTTAAAAAGGCATATAGAATCCGACTTTAATAAGCCTGTTTGGATTCTTTCCAATTTCTTAAATTTAGAACAAGAAGAAGAGTCTAAAAAAATTGTTCAAATGAAAGAAAATATGGATAAAGATGATAAATTTGTAATAGGGTATTTTAGTGGTTCTAATTCTCATCAAAGGGATTTAGAAATTGTAGAATCTGCCATTGTAAAGTTAATGGAAAAATATGATAATATTTATTTAAAAATTGTTGGTTTTATGAATTTGTCTGATCGTTTTCAAGAATGGAAAAAAAAAGGAAGAATTATTTTTGATAAATTTGTTCCTTATCAGGAATTACAATATAAAATTGGTAGTGTTGATGTAAATATTATTCCTCTTCAAAAACATGAATTTAATGAATGTAAATCAGAACTTAAATATTTCGAGGCAAGTATTGTGGATACTATTTCTGTTGCTACTAACAATGAAGTTTACTCTGGAATTATAGAAGATGATGTAGATGGATATTTAAGTGGTGAAATGGATTGGTATGAAAAGTTAGAATATATTTATTTGAATTATGATAAAATGGATAAAATTAGAAAGAATGCCAAGGAGAAATGTTATTGGAATTATGGTAATGAGAATATGAAGGAGAAAATTACAAATTTATATGATGAAATAATAGAAAGTATTGGTGAGGAATTATGAAGAAAGAAAATGCTATTGAAGTAAAGAATATGACAAAACAATTTAATGTTTATTCTGATAAAGCAAGCACATTAAAAGAAAAATTATTATTTTGGAAACGTGGAAATAAAGAGGTTCGTACCGTTTTAAAGGATATTAATGTTAGCATCAAGAAGGGAGAAACTGTTGCATTAATTGGTACAAATGGTAGTGGTAAATCTACTCTTTTAAAATTGATGACTAAAATTATTTATCCAACTAAAGGAACAGTTCAAACTAGAGGAAAACTTACTTCTTTATTAGAATTAGGTGCTGGATTTCATCCTGATTTTTCTGGACGTGAAAATATTTATTTTAATGCTTCTATTTTTGGGCTTTCTAAGTCAGAAATTGATCGAAGATTAGATGATATTATAGCATTTTCGGAGTTAGAAGATTTTATTGATAATCCTGTTCGTACTTATTCATCAGGAATGTACATGCGTCTTGCTTTTAGTGTGGCAATTAATGTTGACGCAGATATTCTTTTAATTGATGAAATTTTAGCAGTGGGAGATCAGCATTTTCAGGATAAGTGCTTTAAGAAATTAGAAGATTTACGTGATAGTAATCGTACTATTGTTATTGTTACGCACAGCCTAGATTCTGTAAAAAAATTATGTAATCGTGCTATCTGGATTAAAGATGGAAATGTTGAGATGGATGGAAAAACAACAGAAGTAATTGAGAAATATTTAAAGGAATGTCAGTAAGTTAGGAGGTGATTTGTTATGAATTTGGTTCAAGATTTAAAAAATTATCGTGAGTTTTTAAAATCTAATGTAAAAAAGGATATTCGTGGAAAATATAAAGGTTCTTTTTTAGGAGTACTTTGGAGTTTTATTAATCCATTGCTTTCTGTATTGGTTTATGCTATTGTATTTCCTTATATTATGAGAATAAAGGTAGAAAATTATTTAATTTATTTGATTACTGGTATTATTCCATGGACATTTTTTACTAGTTCTATTAATATGGGGATGATTTCTATCTTAAGTAATGCCGATATTATTAAAAAAGTATATTTTCCAAGAATTATTTTACCTATTTCTACTGTTACTAGTTGTTTGGTTAATTTCTTAATTTCATGTGTTATTATCTTATTATTTTGTATAGGAAGTGGTCTTGGAATTAGTATCCATCTATTATGGCTTCCTCTTATTGCAATTATTCAATATGTCATGTTATTAGGATTTACTTTTATATTAAGTGCAATAGAGATGTATATGCGCGATATTGAGCATATTGTTAATTTTATCTTAAGCATGGCTTTTTATGTCACACCTATTTTATATACACCTGATATTTTTCCAGATAATTTGGCTTGGGTATTGAAAGTTAATCCAATGTCGTATTTGGTAAATGCATATAGAAGTATTTTCTTTTATCAAAAGATGCCTGATATGATAGGACTTCTAATTGTTGGAGTTTTTAGCATCGCAATATTTTTGATAGGATATCTTATTTTTGAAAAATTACAGAAGGGGTTTGCTGAGGAGGTTTAAGATGGAGTATTATCATGATGTCTTAATAGAAAGGATTTATTTTGATGGTGTTTCTCAATGCAAAGTTAGAATCAAAGGGAAATACTTAAAAAAGTGTAATTTAAATGTAAAGATTGATGGAGAAACTTATCCTTTGATTGATAACATTGTATTAGATAAGAAATATGTAGTAGATAGAATTCGAAATAAAAAAAGTAATCAGATAGATGTATATGTATCTCTATCTAATCATGCTAGAAAATTAGAACTTTATGTGGATAATAAAAAAATATTGGAGAAAAATGTTTCTATTTTATCTAGACTATTTTCAAAAGTGAAAATTTTTATTCAAAGAATTTTTCATGTAGTTTTGAGAATTCCTAAAATTATCGTGAAAACCATTAAATTAATGTGGCAAAGACATCATTTTATAGTTCCACCTAGAATGATAAAGCAATATTTTAGTTCTTTTAAAAATAATCTTAGTAATAAGAATATTGATGAATTATTTTATAATCCTTTGGTGGATAGTGATTATAGGAAATGGTTAGAAGAACAAGAAGAAGATATTATTTATCAAGATTTAAAATATAAACCACTTATTAGTTTGATTATTCCTGTTTATAATGTTGAAAAAAACTTGTTAGAAGAGTGTTTGGATAGCATTTTAAATCAGAGCTATTCTAATTTTGAAATATGTATTGCAGATGATTATTCTACAAATGAAGAGACTTTGAAAACACTAAAAGAATATGAAGAGAAGGATAAACGAATTCATGTCATATATAGAAAAGAAAATGGTCATATTAGTGAGGCTAGTAACAGTGCCATTTCGATTGCTAGGGGGGAGTTTATTGGTTTAGTAGATAATGATGATGTAATCGAAAAGGATGCTCTTTATTATGTAGTTGAAGAATTAAATCGTGATAAAAATTTAGATCTCATTTATAGTGATGAAGATAAATTGGATTTTGATGGAAAAAGGTGTTTTCCACATTTTAAAAGTGATTTTGCTTTAGACACGTTGTTATCTTCTAATTATATTTGTCATTTTACAGTATTAAGAAAAAAAATAGTAGATGAATTAGGTGGATTTCGGAGTAAATATAATGGAGCACAAGACTATGATTTATTTCTAAGAGTCATAGATAAAACAAGAAAAATTGCTCATATTCCTAAAATTTTATATCATTGGAGAATGACGAAGGGATCTACTTCTTCAAGCGGTAGTCATAAAAATTATGCATATGAGGCTGGGAAACTCGCATTAGAAGATTATTTAAAACGAAATAAAATTTTAGCAAAAGTACATTTGATTGGAGAACCACAGATGTATAGTCTTGAATATTTATATAAGAAAGAACCTAGTATTAGTATTATTATTCCAACTAAAGATAAAGCTAAAGTGTTAGATACTTGTTTAAAATCTATTTATGAAAAAACAAATTATCAAAATTATGAAGTTATCGTTATTGATAATAATAGTGTAGAAGAAGAAACTTTTTCTTTGTTAAAATCTTATCAAGAAGAACATGATAATTTTAAGTATTTTACATACAATTGTGAATTTAATTATTCTTATTTAAATAATGAAGCAGTAAGAAAAGTAACCGGAGATTATATTGTTTTATTAAATAATGATACAGAAGTAATTTCTGAAAATTGGCTTCACGATATGGTTGGATATGCAATGCAAGAACATATTGGATGTGTAGGTGCTAAGTTGCTTTATCCCAATCGTACAGTTCAGCACGCAGGTGTGGTAATTGGTGTAGGTGGGATTGCAATGCATGCTAATGTATCAACTGGCGAAGATAACTTTGGATATTTCGGAAGATTAGTATCGGTTTATGATTGGTCTTGTGTGACAGCAGCTTGCCTTATGATTAAAAAATCTAAATATTTGAGTGTTGATGGGCTAGATGAAAAGTTAAAGGTTGCTTATAATGATGTTGATTTTAATTTGAAATTATTGGAGATGGGATATTCTCATGTTGTTCTTCCCCAAGTTAAATTATTTCATTATGAGTCCTTATCAAGAGGAAATGATATGAGAGAAGATCAAATTAAAAGATTTAAAGAGGAAACGGATTATATGTGTAATAAATGGAAAATAAAATTACTTCGTGATAAATATTATAATGATAAAATGAGTTATGGATATGCTTTTAGGTTGGATAAGAAAGGTAGCAAGGAGTAGAATATGGAAAAAATATTAGATGTTGTAAAAGAAAAGAGAAAGGTAATTTTTTGTTATTCTTTAATTGTTTTAGCAATTATTCTAGTGTTGATTATTTTGGTAATTAAGCCTCAAAAAATAAATAATACTTTTCTATATGATACTGGTACGAAAATTGATGATGCTTTGATTGTTGGTAGTTTTCCAATAGTTCAGCATATTAAAATAAAACAAAATAAACTATATGGAATGTATTTGTATTTGGGGAGTGATGATATCAATAAATATCCTTATACAGTTGAGTTGAAAGATGATAATGGGAAGAAATATTTTAGTAATAAATTTAATTTAGATTATGAATCTAATATTATTTATATGGTATTTCCAATGATTGAGGATTCCTCTGATAAAAATTTTATTTTATCAATTTCGTGTGACAAATGTGAAAATGTTCAATTAGCTTATATGAATAAAAGTGAAGAAGACACTTATATAGAGGATAATGAAAGTAAAACATTAGGAATTGCAATAGACTATTATACAAACAATACAAGCTATTATTGGTATTCTTTATTAACAATTGTAATTGCTATAACTTTATTACCTTTAGCAAGGAGTGAAACAAATGGAAATAAATATTAAAAATGTATTAAAAAAGATATTTGTGATTTTTTCCTTTTTATTATTAAGTATTTTAACTGATATTTTTATCTTTAATTATAAACAATTTACTATTTCTAAAAATGAAAAAGGGCTTCATTTTATAAAAAATTATGAAATAAATGATATTGAAAATAATAAAAAAAGTATAGATATTAAATTAGAAAAAAATTATATTCATAAATTAAGAATACAATATGATACTCTTAGTGATGTTCCAATTACAATTCAGTATCTTGAATTAGACTATTACAATAAAAATCAAAAATCTGAACAAAGTGATATTTTTGATAATGAAGTTCAGGAATTGATAAGTAATTTTGATAATACAGTTTCGGAAATTCATATTATATATGACAATCAATATTCAATAAAAATTAATAATATAATGATTGATAATAGATTTCAATTGAATGGCTTTAGAATTTTATTTATTTTTTCTTGTTTTGTTCTTATTTATTTATTTTATCTTTTTTATAAAGAAGGATTCAAAACAGAAAAAATTTATAAGTATTATTTTATTATTTCAATGATTATTGGAACTACATCAATTATATTACAGCCATCTGCAACTTATTATTCTTGGGATGATCAAATTCATTTTAAAAACGTTTATGAAATGAAGGCTGGTAATTTACAATGGGATATTGGTGAATTTTCTATGATTGATGCAACACCTTTAGGAAGAGATAGTATTAATTCTATTGAAGAACAAATTCAACAGTTCAAATATTATGATTTAAAACAACAAAGTACATATCAAAGTATTGGTGGGAGATTTATTTCCTATAACAAAATTGCTTATATACCATCTGCTATTGGTTATCATTTTTGTGATAAAATAGGATTGCCTTTTGTTGTTTGTTTTAAATTTGGAAAAATTATGAATTTATTTGCTTTTGCTATGATTATGGCTTATGCAATTAAAATCAGTAAAGTTGGGAAAAGGTTATTAAGTGTAATAGGATTACTTCCTAGTGTTATGTTTTTAGCTTGTCAATATTCTTATGATCCAGCAGTTATTTCTGGTATTACATTGGCTTTGGTAATTTTAATAAATTGGTTTATTGATAGAAATTGTAAAGTTAATTTTAAGTCTATGCTATTGTTTATTGTGTCAATCTTGTATGGATGTTTTCCTAAAGCAATTTATATTCCACTTATTTTATTGTTTTTATTTATTCCTCAAAGTAGATTTCAGGATAAAAAGCAATGCAGAATATTAAAAGGTGGTATTTTTATAATATGTTTATTTATACTTTATACTTTTATTTCACCGGCTAATCTTTCATCAACTAATGGAGATTTAAGAGGTGGAAATACTAGTGTTAGTTCACAAATTAAATTGATTTTTTCTTATCCTATTGGATATATTAGAATTTTGAAGGATACAATGTTTGACAGCTTTTTTTCAATGATGCTTGGAAGAGGAAGTTTAGGTGGATATGCTTATTTAGGAGATATTAGTTATAATTGTTATTATCTCATTTTGCTTACTTTATTATTTGTTGGACTTACTGATACTAATGAGAAGCAATTAAAACTACATCAAAAAATTTTAATTATAGTTGTTATACTTGGTATTATTACCTTAATTTGGACAGCTTTATATTTATCTTTTACACCGGTTGGTTTTACTACAATTAATGGAGTTCAACCTAGATACTTCATACCATTTATTTTTCCATTTTTAATGTGTATGCAATCGTCAAAAATAAAAAATAAAATTTGTGAAAAAAAATATAATACTATTGTTTTATTGATTATGAGTTTGGTTTTGTTAATTTCAATATATCAATTAGTTTTAAGGATATTTTGTTTTTAAAAGTGAGCAACTAAAAAATAATTATTTTTATGGCTATGTGACCTTAAACTAAGTGAAAGGAATGTGTCTTTTTATGAAAGAGAAATTAAAAGAAATTATCCAAATTATCTTTGTTATTATATTTTTAATTGTTAACTTGATTGTTTTATTTTGTAATATTAAGTTAAATACTAGTATAAACTTTCTTTTTAAAAATTATATATTGTTTTTTACAGGGGGAGTAGTTGTTTTTGTTGGGTATTATTGTTTTAGGAAATATAGAATGAAAATTTCTGAAAATTTGATTATAGGTATTTTGTCTGTTTTATTATTAAGCTTTGAAATTTTCGTTTCTTTAAATGCTCTTTTTCGGAGTGGTTGGGATGTTGGAATTTTATATGATGCAGCTTACTATAATGTTTTTGATAAATTTCCAATTATAAAATTCAATTGTTCTAAATCGTACTTTGAAATGTATCCTAATAATGTTTTTTTTCTATTATATGAAATGTTTTTTGCGGTTATTGTTAAGCTTATAGGGAGAGGTCAAAAAACTCTTAGTTTTCTATTGGTAATGAATAATTGTCTTATATTTGTATTGGCAGGTTTTATGTTATATTTTTGTGTAAGAAAGCTAACTCAAAATAGAAAAATCTCACTTTCTGCTTGGATAATGTACGCAATTTTAGTTGGAACTTCTTCTTGGTTTTTAGTTCCGTATTCTGATTCTTTAGGGTTATTGTTTCCAATATTCATTTTTTTTGTGTATATGTTTTATAATAAAAACGCATATTTAAAAACATTTTTGATTTCGTTTCTTGCATTTTTAGGTTATCAAATCAAACCGCAAGTTTTAATTGTATTTATAGCAATTATTATAATTAAATTATTGGATATTTATAAATTTGATAAGAAAAATGTTTTAAAAATCTTTAAACAAGTTTTTGTTGTCTTTTTGACTTATCTTTTGATTTCGTTGCCTATTGGATATTTGAAATCAAATATTATGAAATTAGATGAAAATAAAAAAATAGGTTTATCCCACTTTTTAATGATGGGAATGAATACTGAGACTAATGGAGTATGGAGTGGCGAAGATGTAAATTTTTCAAGTTCTTTTCCTACTACATCCATTAGAACTCAAAAGAATTTAGAAGAATTTGAAAAGAGAGTACAAAAATTAGGAATTAGAGGTTTAGCATTACATCTAAGAAATAAAATTTTAATAAATTTTAATGATGGTACGTTTTTCTTTGGAGAAGAAGGCAATTTTTATGTTTGGTCTTATCCAACTAATTTAAAAACTAGTGAATTTGTAAAAGAGTTTGTTTATTCAAATGGAAAATATTATATTTATTTAGCGACAATTCGACAGTCGTTATGGTTGATTATTCTATTTTTGATGTTATTTAGTTGTTTGAAAAGTAAAGACAAAAATGTTTTAGTTGTTCAGTTATCATTGATTGGTTTATTTTTATTTGAGATGTTATTTGAAGCGCGTTCTAGATATTTATTTATTTATGTTCCGTACTTTATTATATTAAGTAATTTAGGATTAAATTTACTTGGAAATAGGTTAATGAAGAAATATAAAAAACGAGGTGTTAATTAATGGAAAAATTATATGTTGTGATCCCATGTTATAATGAGGAAGAAGTATTGGAAGAAACTAAAAGGAGGTTGAAAGAAAAAATATCAACTTTGATAAAAAATAAAAGAATCTCTAAGGAATCAAAAGTTGTATTTGTAAATGATGGCTCTAAAGATAAAACTTGGGATTTAATTTGTTCTTTTCATCAAGAGGATAGATTGTTTGAAGGTATTAATCTTTCTAGAAATCGTGGGCATCAAAATGCTTTAGTAGCAGGCCTATTAACAGTACGAGATGATGCAGATATTGTTATTAGTATGGATGCTGATTTACAAGATGATATAGATGCTATTGATGAAATGTTAGATAAAAGAAAAGATGGTTGTGAAATTGTTTATGGAGTACGGAGCTCTAGAAAAAAAGATTCTTTTTTTAAACGATTTACCGCACAAGCATTTTATAGATTTATGTCTATGATGGGAGTAGATGTTATATACAATCATGCTGATTATCGTTTAACTTCTAAGAGGGTATTAAACGAATTTGCAAATTATAAAGAGGTCAATTTGTTTTTAAGAGGAATTTTTCCTTTAGTTGGATTTAAAAGCGATATTGTGTATTATGAACGAGCAGAGAGGTTTGCTGGAGAAAGTAAATATCCATTAAAGAAAATGCTTAATTTTGCTTGGGATGGTATTACATCTTTTAGTGTTAAGCCAATTCGTTTAGTCTTAAATTTGGGAATATTGATTCTAATTTTAAGTGTTTGTATGATTATTTATTGTATTATTCGTAAATTTGGTGGAAAGACTGTAGAAGGATGGACTTTTATTGTATGTTCTTTATGGTTATTAGGTGGTGTTCAAATGCTATCACTTGGTGTCATTGGGGAATATATTGGTAAAATTTATAGTGAGACAAAGGCAAGACCTAGATATATTATTCAAGAGTATCTAAAATAAGATGATTTTTCAATTTAGTTAATTATTTGAAATTGACTATTTACTTTATGAGATGTTATACTTATATTGAGTTAGGAGTAAGATATTTTGTGAAAAAGGATAAAGTGTTATTTGTGATACCTGCTTATAATGAGGAAGCGAATATTGAGAAGGTATTAAAAGAAATAAAAAAAGATGTTGATTTTGCTGATATTTTAGTTATTAATGATTGTTCTAAAGATCATACCAGTGAAGTTGTGAAAAAAAATGGTGTTAAATGTATTGATGGTATTTTTAATATGAGATATGCTTGGGCTGTTCAGACTGGACTAAAGTATGCTTATCAAAATGATTATGATTATGTGATTCAATTTGATGCAGATGGACAACATATTGCTAAGGAAGCGATTAAGTTATTAGAGACATCTAAAAAAGAAAATGCAGATATTGTAATTGGATCTAGGTATTTAAAAGATATGGGATATCCATGTCCATTGTTTAGAAGAATTGGAACTAAGATGTTTGAAATTTTAATAAAAATATTTTGTAAGAAAAAAATAGCGGATCCATTATCTGGGTTTCAATGTTTAAATAAAGAAGTAATAAAAAAGTATTCTAAGATGGGGGAGTATCCAGAATTTCCAGATGCGAACTTAGTAATTGAAATGTTAATGCAAGGGTATAAGATTGTAGAAGTACCTGTTAAAATGAGACTTCGTGAAGAAGGAGAAAGTATGCACGGTGGAATTATTAAACCAATTAAGTATATGATTCATATGTTTTATACAATTATATTTATTGTAATTCAAAATATTGGTTGTAAGAAGGTGAAAAGTCATGAATAATATTTATTTTATTCTTATCTCTATTATTGTACTATTGTATGTAGTGAATGTTGTAAGAAAAAAACAATTTTCCATTAAGGAAAGTTTTTGGTGGGTTTTATCTGCTATTGTTATGTTGCTGTTATCTATATTTCCTTATTCGATTGATTGGTTTGCTAAAAAATTAAATATTTCTTATCCTCCTTCTCTTTTGTTTGTTATTTGTATTATTTTTCTATTATTTATTAATTTTAGGAATAGTAGAAAAATTTCTGAACTACAAATGAAAGTTGTGGAATTAGGACAAGAATTAGCAATTGTAAAGGAAAAGGTTAAGAATGATAAAGAATGATAAAGTAAGTATTATTATACCTGTTTATAATGTTGAAAAATATATAGATAGGTGTATTAAAAGTATATTAGATCAAACTTTTAAAGAATTGGAAATTATATTAGTTAATGATGGAAGCAGTGATAATAGTTTAAAAATATTAAGAAAATATGAAAAGGAAAATAAAAATATTCATGTGTTTGACCAAAAAAACTCTGGCCCTGCTATTGCTAGAAATAATGGTATGAAACAAGTTAAAACAAAGTATTTAATGTTTATTGATTCAGATGATTATATTGATTCTGATTATGTCGAGACATATTATAATGCAATTAAGGATACTGATTATGATGTGGTAATGGGCGGTTTTAGAAAAACAGATGGAAATAAAGTTTCCTTTACAAGAAGTTTGGATAATGGTGAATTTTCTAAATATGTTGTTACTGGACCTGTTTCTAAAATATATCGGACTAGTTTTCTCCAGAAACATGATATTTCTTATTTAGATACTAATAGTAGTGAAGATATTTATTTTAGTTTAAAGGTAATTCATTGCAATGCAAAAATAAAGACTATTGACTATGTTGGATATAATTATTATGATAATTTAAAATCTTTATCTAATACTCAACATAAAGGATTTAAACAGGAGATAAAGATTTTAGAATTACTGGATGAAATTAATTATAGAGATGGTCTTAATGTGGAGTTGAATCAATATTTCATAATTCGGTATTGTGTTTGGTATTTATTGTATTCTGGAAAAAATGCTACTGCTGATCAATTTATGTTTGAATATAATAAATTATTTCATTGGTTAAGTGATAATATTTCTAATTATAAAAAAAATAGATATATTAAAATAAATGGTCCTAAGGGTGAAATTCCTAAAATAGGTAATATTATTTTTGCTTTTATGCTATTACATAAAGTGAAGTTGGTAAAATTATTTTCAAAAATATATTGTAATGGTAAAGGTGAATGATAATTGGAGGTTAGTTATGAAGAAAAAGAAAGATGATGTAAAAATTTATATAGCAGTACATAAGAAATGTAGTTTACCTAATATAGAGGGCTATATTCCTTTGCAAGTTGGTAAAGAAGGAAAGACTGATTTAGGATTTATTGGTGATAATACGGGAGATAATATTTCTAGTAAGAATCCAAATTATTGTGAGTTAACTGGAATGTATTGGATGTATAAGAACGTGAAGTGTAATATTATTGGTCTTGTTCATTATAGAAGGTATTTTTTTAAGGGAATGTTTCAACATAAGATGAGTGATATTATTAGTTGTGATGAGATAAAGAATATTCTTCAGGAATATGATGTAATTGTTCCTAAAAAATTTTTGGTAAGAGAAAAAAGTAATTATGAAAACTATAAAAAATTAGAACATATTGAAGATTTAGAGACATGTAGAGATGTTATATCCGAATTAACACCAGAATATTTGGATAGTTTTGATTTGGCTTGTAAGAAAAGATATTTTTATCCATATAATATGTGTATCCTAAAAAAGCAACAATTTGATAGTTATGCAGAATGGTTATTTAAAATTTTATTTGAAGTTGAGAAAAGAGTTGATATCACTAATTATAGTGATTATGATAAAAGAATTTTTGGCTTTTTAAGTGAGAGATTATTCAATGTTTGGCTTTTAAAAAATAATAATTTGAAAGTTAAGGAAATGTATGTTTATAATATTGAAAATAGTATATTGAAACAGGTAGCTATAGATTTAGTTAAGAATGTGTTAATTAGAAATAAAAATTGAGATATGTATAGTTTTCTAGTTTGTTAGATTTATTGTTAATATAATTATATTAATTTTTATTAAAAATTAAGGATGATATGATTACTTTTATGTGTGTCTTGCACTAAATGAAGGGAATGGTGCTTTTTATGGCAAGAAAGAGTATTGCAAAAAATTATATATATAACTTGATTTATCAGATGTTAGTTATAGTATTACCGTTAATTACAACGCCATATTTATCAAGAGTATTAGGTTCTGATGGAATTGGTACTTTTAGTTATACAATGTCTATTGTTACTTTTTTTATTCTTTTTGGTTCTATGGGAGTTTCTTTATATGGGCAGAGAACTATTGCCTATACTTCTGGTGATAAAAAAGAGAGTAGTAAAAAATTCTTTGAATTAGTTATTATAAAAACTATAACTTTATTTATTTCAATGATTGTATTTTATTTTTGTTTTGCAATTAGAGGAAACAATATTTTATATTATAAGATTTTATTAATTGAAATAGTTGCAAATATTTTTGATATTAGTTGGTTTTTTCAAGGTAAAGAAGATTTTGATAAATTAGTTGTCAGAAACTTAATTGTAAAATTATTGTGTTTAATTTTGATTTTTACTTGTGTTAAGTCTAGGCAAGATTTATGGATTTATTTTTTGATTTATGTTAGTGCTGATTTATTAGGTAATTTATCTATGTGGTTATATTTACCAAAGTATTTGGTAAAAGTTAGTATGAAAGAATTAAATTATATTCCTCATATTATCCCTATGATTTTGTTGTTTTTGCCACAAATTGCTATTCAAATTTATACTGTACTAGATAAAACTATGATTGGTGTTTTAACTAGTAATATGTCAGAGGTTGGTTATTATGAGCAAGCTCAGAAAATAGTGAAAGCTGCTTTGTTAGTTTTAACTTCTTTGCAAACTGTTATGAATTCAAGAGTTGCTATTGCTTATGCAAAACATGATTATAATGAGATAAAGGGTTATTTAGAAAATTCAATAAAATTTGTCTGGTTTTTAGGTATTGCAATGTTAGGTGGAATTATAGGAATATCTAGCGGATTAGTTTATTGGTATTATGGAGAAGGTTTTGACAAGATTGAGCTTATTTTAATAGCTACTGCTCCCATTATTATGGCGATAGGATTTAATAGTATTTTTGGTGTTCAATATTTAGTACAAGTTAATAAGACTAAAGAATTTACTATTTCTGTTGTAGTTGGGGCAAGCCTTAATTTTGTTTTAAATTTATTTTTAATTCCAATTTTTGGTGGATTAGGAGCTGCTTTTGCTTCAGTAGTATCAGAGGTTACAATTGCAATTATTCAATATAGATATTTAAAAAAAGATTTTAATGATCTTTCGTTTTTGAAAAGTAGTTTTAAGCCTATATTGGCTGGAATTTTGATGTTTATAGTAGTAAAATTTTTGGATATTAATATGAGTAAAAGTGTTTTTTCTACTTTAATTCAAATTTTTATTGGGGCTATTATTTATTTGTTGGTATTAATTTGTTTACGTTTTAAATTTTTATTTGATATTATTGATCAAATATTAGGCTTTTTGAAAAGTAAAGGAGGTATTCAGAAAGTGAGTAGCCAAAAAAAGAAAGTTTTACTTTATAATTGGGTTCAATTTGATAAGAAAGAGGGGGGTGGAGTAACTGTATATATTGATAATATTATTAGTGATTTAAAAAATAATGAAAATATAGATTTATATTTTATTAGTTCTGGAACGAATTATAATTTGTTTAGTAAAAAAATTAAGATTAAAAAAACTAAAAACAAATATGGTAATTTAGTGAAAAGTTATACAATATATAATTCTCCTGTTATGATTGCATATAATCAATTTAGTAGAGTAGATATTTATAATGAAGATCAAAAGATGGTAGAAGTATTTAATCAATTTATAGAAAAATATGGGGAATTTGATATTATACATTTTAATAATTTAGAAGGATTGTCACTTAATGTTTTAAAATTAAAAGAAAAGTATCCTAAAACGAAATTTATTTATTCAATGCATAATTATTTTCCAGTTTGTCCTAATGTTTTTTTGTGGCAACATAATAAAGAAAACTGTAAAAATTATAGAGATGGTAAAGCATGTTGCAATTGTGTTATTAGTGATTATGAGCAAGCTAGAAGAATGTTAAAAATTAAGACTTTGTTAGAAAAGTTTAGGATTAATTTACAAGCTAAATGGATTAAAAATTTGTATAATAAATTAAAGAAAAATTCTAATGAAGGTAAAAATGAAATTTTGGCAGTTACTAAACCTTTAAATAAATGTAAAGCTAATGATTATAAAAAATTTAGAGAGCAAAATGTAAAATATTTAAATAAATATGTGGATGATATTTTATGTGTTTCTAGAAGAGTAAAAGAGATTGCGATTCATTATGGAATTAAGAAAGAGAAATGTCATGTTTCTTATATTGGTACGAAATTTGCAAATCACTTGCAAAGGCAAGATATTGATATTCATTGTCCTAAATTTAATTTAATCTATTTGGGGTATATGAACCCAATGAAAGGTTTTGACTTTTTAATAGAGGCATTGGATGGATTAGATAAAAAAATAGCTATGAATGTTAATTTATATTTGGTTTGTCGAAATGATCCTAACTATAATATAGAGGAAATAAAGAATAGGTTAGATGAAAAATTTGCTTCTGTTACTTATTTGGATGGTTATAGCCATGATACGTTATCTAGTTTATTAAAAGGAAAACATTTAGGAGTAATTCCTGTTGTTTGGGAGGATAATTTACCGCAAGTTGCGATTGAAGTTACTTCTTTTGGAGTTCCAATTTTAGCCAGTGATTTAGGTGGAGCTAGCGAACTTTGTGATAATACTGATTTTAAGTTTAAAGGTGGAGATGTAAGAGATTTTCAAAAAAAATTAACAAACATCATAGAAAATAGAGAAAAATTACAAGAATTTTGGGATTTTTATAATAAGCCAACAACAATGGAACAGCATTTGGAAGAATTGTATCAATATTATGGAATGAAGGAGAAAAAGAAATGAGAAAAAAGTATGATTATTTAATTGTAGGAGCTGGATTATTTGGTGCAACATTTGCACATGAGATGACTAAAAGAGGAAAAAAGTGTTTAGTGATTGATCGAAGAAGTCATATAGGTGGAAATATTTATTGTGAAAATATTAAGGGGATTCATGTTCATAAGTATGGAGCACATATTTTTCATACCAGTAATAAAGAAATTTGGAATTATGTCAATCAATTTGCAGAATTTAATCATTATGTGAATTCTCCAATTGCAAATTATAAGGGTGAGATTTATAACTTACCGTTTAATATGAATACATTTAGTAAGTTATGGAATATTTCAAAACCAAGTGAAGCACAGGAGATTATAGAAGAGCAGAGAAAAGAATTAAAAGGAAAAGAACCAGAAAATCTAGAAGAGCAAGCAATTTCTTTGGTAGGACGAGATATTTATCAAAAATTAATTAAAGAATATACTGAAAAACAGTGGGGAAGAGATTGCACAGAATTACCTTCATTTATTATTAAAAGATTACCTGTTCGATTTACTTATAATAATAATTATTTTAATGATAGATATCAAGGAATTCCTATGGGTGGCTATAATGTTATTATAGAAAAGATGTTAAGTGATTGTGATGTAGAATTAGAAGTAGATTATTTAAAAGAAAAGGATAAGTATCAGGATTTAGCAGATAAAGTATTATATACTGGTATGATTGATGAATATTTTGATTACAAGTTAGGTACTTTAGAATATCGAACTTTGAAATTTGAAACTGAAGTATTAGAAGATGTTTCTAATTATCAAGGAAATGCGGTTGTTAATTATACTAGTCATGATGTAGACTATACTAGAATTATTGAACATAAGCATTTTGAATTTGGAGAGCAAAAAGATACAGTTATTACGAAAGAATATTCAGGTGATTGGAAAGTTGGAGATGAGGCTTATTATCCAGTTAATGACGATGTAAATACAAAATTATTTAAAGAATATCAAGAGTTATCTAAGAGTGAGGAAAATGTTATCTTTGGTGGAAGACTTGGTCATTATAAATATTATGATATGGATAAAGTAATTGAGGCTGCATTAGAACTGGTTCATCAAGAAACAGGAGAATAGGATGAAAAAGGAAAATGTAATTCATACTTTTGTGGTGCTTGCTTATAAGGAAAGTCCTTATTTAGAAGAATGTATTAAGTCTGTATTAAATCAAAGTTATAAAAGTAGGGTTGTGATTGCTACTACGACAGATAATGAATTTATTAGAAAACTTGCAAAGAATTATAAATTGGAAGTCATAGTTGGAAAACACACTTCTATTGGAGGAGATTTTGATTTTGCAGTCCAAACTGGAACAACACCACTTGTGACGGTTGCGCATCAAGATGATTTATATGATTTTGATTATGCAAAAACAGTAGTGGATCAATACTTAAAGTATTCTGATGCTACTATTCTATTTACAGATTATTATGAGATTCGAAATGGAGAAAAAACATTAAGTAATCTTAATCTAAAAATAAAGAGGATTCTTCTTAGTCCTTTACGTTCAAAGAAGTTGGCAAAGTATGCTTTTATTAAGAGGTTTGCTTTAAGATTTGGAAATAGTATCAGTTGTCCTGCAGTTACTTTTGTGAAAAATAATTGTCCAAAAGAAATTTTTACTTCTCCTTATCAATGTAATGTAGATTGGTTTGCTTGGGAGCGTTTGAGTAAATTAAAGGGAAGATTTGTTTTTTGTAGTAAAAAATTAATGGGTCATAGAATATCAGAAGAGTCTACTACTACGGATATTATTAGACAAGGAATTCGTACCAAAGAAGATTATGAAATCTATTGTAAGTTTTGGCCTAAATGGGTTGCAAAAATATTGACAGGATTATATAAAAGTAGTGAGAAATCTAATTGTATTGAAAAGGAAAAGAATAAATATGAGAAGTAAAAAGGAAGATCAAATTAGAAATTTTAGCACTAGTTTTGTGAAAGGTGCATTGAAAATACTTCACTGGAATGTTACTGAAAAGACAGAACATTTGTTAGTACAAATATTTAATTTTGGAATAGTTGGAGTAGTAGCAACTCTAATTGATTTTATCTTTTTATATTTCTTTAAAGAGTTGTGTCACTTTCATGTAGTTATTGCCAACACTTTATCATTTATTATTTCAGTTCTTTATAACTATTGGGCTAGTCTTACTTTTGTGTTTGATGTAAATCCAGAAAAAAGTAAGAAGAAAAACTTTGTTATCTTTATGATATGCAGTGCCATTGGACTTTTATTAAATGATTTTATTGTATGGGTAGTTACAGATAAATTTGGGATTTATTATTTGATATCTAAAGTAATTGCAACGATTGTTGTGATGGTATTTAATTTTGTAACAAGAAAGAAATTTTTGGAATGAGGGATATATTATGAAAATATTAGTAACAGGTGGATGTGGCTATATTGGAAGTCATACTTGTGTAGAATTATTAGAACATGGTTATGAAGTAATTGTTGTTGATAATTTAGTGAATTCTAAAAAAGATGTCATTGATAAAATAAAAGAAATTACTGGGAAAAGTGTTATTTTCTATGAAGGTAATGTTCAAGATGAAAAATTTTTGGTAAGTATTTTTAAGGAACATAAAATTGATGCTGTGATTCATTTTGCTGGTTTAAAGGCAGTAGGAGAATCTGTTCAGAAACCACTTCTATATTATCAAAATAATTTGGATAGTACTTTGGTATTATTAAAAGTAATGGAACAGTTTGATGTTAAAAAAATCATATTTAGTAGTAGTGCTACAGTGTATGGTAGTCAGAATAAAGTTCCTTTTAAAGAAAGTGATCCAGTTGGTGGAACAACAAATCCATATGGTACTAGTAAATTATTTATCGAGCATATTTTAGAGGATTTAGTAGTTGCTGATCCAGAATTTCATGTAGTAATATTAAGATATTTTAATCCAATTGGGGCTCACAAGAG
>JALEZJ010000040.1 GCA_022772985.1 Erysipelotrichaceae bacterium
AGATTTTGTTATTTTTCCCCGCGTCAACACAATGTTTTCAAAAAAATGGTGGATATCCTTATAAAGGGGGACCATTTTTTTGAAAACATTGTGTGGTTAAACAGGGGAAAAATTACAAAATCTTGGTTCGAACGGATTTTAGGGCTGTGAATTGTAACAATCCAGACAAAACAATTTTATCTGATATAGAACAAGTATTGTTATATGCTGAAAATAAAGAAAAAACAACAGATGAAAAAGAAATAACAATGTTTGTAACAGGTATTAATTGTAATAGAGATACAGCACTTGCTGAAATGATAAAAACACAAATCAGGTTTGATAAAACAACAGGAAATGTTGCATATCATGCATATCAAAGTTTTAAAAGAGGTGAAATTACACCAGAATTAGCACATAAAATAGGTGTAGAACTTGCAGAGAAAATGTTTCCAGAACATCAAGTATTAGTTGCAACACATTTAAATACTGGAACATTTGTAATTAATTCGGTTAATATGTTTACAGGAAAGAAATTTGATTGTAATAAAGGAGCATATTTTAAATTTAGGGGATTATCAGATGAATTATGTGAAAAGTATGATTTAACAGTTATAAAAAATCCAAAAGGAAGAACAGCAAGAAATATTTATTTTGCAGAAAAGAGAGGAGAGCCAACAAAATATAATTTAATGAGAAAAGCAATAGATGAAGCAATTGAAATGTGTATTAATTATGGTCAATTTAAAAAGATAATGTATGAGAAGGGATATATCATAAATGATGATTATAATAGAAAATATCCTACAATTCGCTCAATAAATGATACAAAAGCAGTTAGAATGTATAGACTAGGAGAACAATATACCCCAAATGCAATAGCAGAAAAAGTAAGAAATAATCCATATCATTATAAAAATAAATATTTAGAAGTTATAAAAGTTAAAAAGAGAAAAAATATAAAAACTATAAAATATAAAGGGAGTTATGAATTTATAAGTGCAGTTAGTTTAGCATTGGAACTTATATTCTTAACTCTTTTTTATTTGATGGGATATAGAAAAGTAGGAACAGGAAAATCAAGATACCAGCCATTATCTCCTGAAATGAAAGAAGAGGTAAGAAAGCTACAACGATATTCAAATCAAGTTAGATTAGTTTGTAAAGAAAATTTAAAAACTTTAGAAGATGTAAAAGTATTTATTTCAAATATGAATGAGGAAATGAATAATTATATTGATTTAAGACAGAAATATAGAAATAAATTAAGGAATTGTAAAGATGAAAATTTAATAAAGGAATATAAAAGTAAAATTAGTGATTGTAGTTTAATCCTTAAAAAGTATAGGTATGATTTTAAAATAGCTAATCAAATAATAGAAGATGTGCCTAAAATTAAAGAGGTTATAAAAATAGAAAAACAAATGAAATATCAAGAATTGGGTCAGTTGAAGAAAAAAATGAAGGAAAGAGATAGATAAACAAATTTTCTTTGTCTTATTTGCTATGATGTAAATAAAAAAGCAGAAAGGCGATGAAATTAATGATTTTAATAAATAAGATAATAAAAATTTTAAAGAAAGAAGATGATAAAATGAAATTTGAGGCGATTGCTTATGAATGGTTGGAATATAAAAAAATTTCGGTAAAAGAGTCGACGTATTATAATTATATGTTTATTATAGAGAAATATTTAAAAGAAAAGTATAAAAATAAAAAGATAGAAGAATTAAATAACCTTAATGATTTAGTGCAAGAATTATCTCAAAAATTATCATCAAAGACAATCAGAGATATTATAAATGTCCTAAAAGCTATTATGAAATATTATGAAGAAGAATATGGAATTAATATAAATTATAGAAGAATAAGTGTGCCGAAATTAGAAAAAAGTAATATAAGAATATTATCTAATAAAGAAAAAAAGAAAATTGAAAAATATTGTATAGAAGAAAATTCTTTAAAATCTCTAGGTATTATATTATGTTTAAATACTGGATTAAGAGTGGGAGAAATATGTGCATTAAAATGGCAAAATATTGATTTAGAAGATAAAAATTTATGTGTAAAGAAAACATTACAAAGAGTATATGACAGAAAAAATAAAATATCTAATATAATAATAGATAAACCTAAAACTGAGTGTTCTGTAAGATGTATTCCTATAAATAAAAAATTATATGAAATTTTAAAATCTATTAAAGGAAAATATAAAGATGAAGATTTTTTCTTGACTGGAGAAAAACATAAATTTATAGAGCCTAGAAATTATCAAAATACATTTAAGAACATATTGAAAAAAAGCAAAGTTAAGACTATTAAATTCCATACACTTCGTCATACTTTTGCTACAAATTGTATTGATGTTGGTATGGATATTAAGGCACTGAGTGAGATATTGGGACATTCTAGTGTAGAAATAACATTAAACAAATATGTTCATTCATCAAGAAAGATGAAGAAAAAATATAAAAAAATCGTTAAGTAGATAACTTAATGATATCGTCATATAACAGCAATCACCATGTTTTCAACTCTTTTAAGGATTTACCAATTTAATTTTAAAAAAAGAGTAATTTATTCTATTTTTCTAAAAAGTATTGTCAAAATATGACTTTTATGGTATACTATAGTTAGCAAAAAATTATTAAGTTATCTACTAAATGAATTATTAAAATTACACAATTATAATGATTAGCGTATTTATCAAAATATTAATAATGTATTAGAAAATATTTAAAGAAAAAAGGGGAAAATAGTATGGAACAAGAAATTAGAGGTAATAATAATTGGGCAAATCATTACTTACAAAGGTTGGCATTATTAAAAGATTTTGAAAAAAAAGTTGGAGAGGATAATGTACCAGATAGTATTAAAGAAGAGAAGTTTTTATTAGATAATCTGGTTAATAAATTATTAGTTCAATCACAAAATAAAGGATATAATAGTGTTAGAGCTATAGGGAATGATGGTGTTTCAATAAGATGTAGTAAAGAGGAATATGAAGAGGCTAAATCAAAATTATCTAAAGTTCAAGGGGAAAATGGAAAATATATAACAGAAGCTGACGAAAAAAGTTTTAATGATAATTTTAAATGGGATAGTATTCCATCACATCGTATTGGTGCAGGTGCTGGGGTAGAAGCTATAGAAGATTATATTAAAAATGAGTTAGATGGATTGAATATTTCAGCAGAAAATTATATGGACTATTATGAATTGAGAAATGAAATATATAATGCACTTACTGCAGCACAAATGAATGAATCGAAAAATAAATTACAAGAAGAAGCTGACCATAGAATTGAAGGTGGACAAGTGCCCGTCGTAAGTCAATCTACATTTAAACAAATTTATGATAATGCAAAAGGAAAGGTTAAAGCAATGTTTTCAGCGATAAAAAATAGATTTAATTCTAAAAATCAAGATCAAGTAAAAGAAAATGAAGAAGACGAAAGAGAATAATGAAATGAGGAAAGTTTAATGGAAAATTTTAATAAAAAAGCAGTTTCAGAAGTTATAGAAATATTGAATCATACTGATAAAGAAATTGTAGAAAAGATACCACAAAAATTTATAGATTTCTTATTTGAAAATGAAGATAAGAATTATATACCTAATATTGATTTCTATGATGAAAATTGGGAGAATTTCATTCAAGAAGATACTCAAGCTATATTAGCACTTTTATATAGAGATTATATTGTAAGTGAAGATGAAAAAACGAAACTTTTAAAGGACGAACAGGAAGAAAAACTAAAACTTGAAAATGAATTAAGAGAAAAATATAATCCAGATAATATTTTTAAAAAGAAAAATACAGAAGAAAATATACAAATAAATAATGTTCAATTGGCTGAAATAAAAGAAACTTCATGGTTTAAAAGAGCATTGGAAAAGATAATGAAATTTTTTGGAAGAAAGAAATAATAGTTTAAAGGAGCAATTTTGCTCCTTTTTTTTTAACTCCAATATTTCTTACTTAAATTTTTCAATTCTACCTTAAATTTTTCAACTTGCTCATCAGTAAATTTAGTAGTTAATTTTTTAGCCTTTTTAGACCAATCTTTAAATTGTTTTTCTGTAAATTTTTTTGGATGATTATAATGTAACCCATACATTCTTTTATATTCTTTATTAAATTCTTTTAAAATAGGGCTATTTTCAACTTTTTCTTTTCTCTTATTTAAAGCACCAATTTGCTTGCAAGTTTTACCAGTATCTAAAGAAATATTATCACAATATTTTTGATCTGTTCGTGCTTTTTGATTTTTATTATTACTACTAGTTATTGGAATAAAAAGCTTTCCACAATTTTTACATTTATTAATAACAAAATTATTTTCAATAATAGTAAGTAGCTCAAATTTTATTTGGTCATCAATATTATCAATTTCAGTAACTTTTTCTACATAAAGATGCTCTTGTTCCATTAAAGAAATTAAATTTTCTGTACTTAATTTTTGATGTTCTCTAGTAACTACTCTAGATACATATTTTGTTTTGAAATTAGTATCAAGAAAAATACTAGGAGAAGGGCTAGTTGCTACATAGTTTAAATTAAATACTCTTTTAGCCTCATAAAAGAATAAACGTTCTTCAATTCCTAAATTCATTACAAGTGGATTATTCGAATATTCACTGATGGCTTCTAATCTTTGTTTTAAATCATTTTGTTTTGTTATAAAATTTTCCAAAAGTAATTTTTTAATCTTTGTAAAAAATTCAAGATATTCGGCATGTTCATTCTTAGAAAGTTCGTCTACTGAATGAAGATTGCAAAGCATTGTTTCAAATACAAGTGGGCTTTCAGAAGTTTCAGCAAAGAATTCATCTGGATAATATTTTTTTTCTTCAATAAAAACACCAATTTTATATTTAAATAATAAATCTGTTCTAAATACTTCAGTATCGTAAGTTTTAACAATAATATCAATAAGAGTTTGAGTGTAAAAATGAGTATATGGTGAAAAGAATAAACATTCTTCGACTTTTGCAAAGAATTTATCTAAAAATTCATCATGTATTTTTTCATTGTTACACTCTTTTAAAGTGCAAACGATATTAATTAGTTCATCATATAAAGTATTTAATTTTTCAAAATTTTTTGAATCCATAATTGCAAATTCATATAATTTATTTCCAATATCATAAATAAAGGGATATGGATATCCATAAAATTCACCACGATTTTTTATAAAAATTTTATTGTTTTGAAGTTGGAAACTGCATTTACCTCCATAAAAAAATAGAATATAGTTATTTGAGTTTTAAATTTAACTATAGACTTGCTAAAAAGTATTTACTACTTGATTTTAGCAGAGTATATTATATTTAGTAAATAGAAAATAGTAATCACAAATAACTATTTTCTATTGTAGCACATTGAAAATTGAATAGCAAGTTGTAAGACATATAATGAAACTTCTACCTGACTAACGTGATGTAAAGGGGGAGTTCGCTGGAAGCGGAATGAGGGCAAATCTCATATGAGAGAAATCTATTACAACTGAAGTAATAAGGACAACTGGGAAGGCAATATAATTTAGAAAAGAGATGGAGGTGAATATTCTGGAAAAATCAAAGAAAGACAAAGATGATAAAAAGAAAAAAGATAAATTACCTTTTGCAGTATTTATAGTTCCTCAAAAAGATGATGGTGAAATCCAAGATTATAAACAGATATTCACCGACATTATTTCAGATAGAATAAAACAAGAATATAGATAAAAAATAAAAACAAATATTCGCAAAACTGTTGAAAAATATTTGAAAGTATGATATAAATATAGAAAATAAAAGAGAAATTCGATTGTCCGAAAAAAGTTTAATTAACATTACAGAGGATAATTTTGAAAGTATTAAACATATAGACGAAAATGGAGTAGAATATTGGAATGCAAGAGAGTTAATGAAGGTATTGGGATATTCGAGTTGGGACAAGTTTAAAAATATTATAAAAAAAGCAATAATAGCATGTGAGAATAGTCAAATACCAGCACAACAATGTTTTTCCCAATTGGGAAAAACATCAAAAATGCCGAATGGTGGAGAAA